>JAWOLM010000050.1:0-40151 GCA_033853455.1 Nitrosotalea sp.
TTATTTGGAGAAAGCAAAACTTTTCCCAGATTAATTGTATAAATTCTCTCTAGTGTTTCTGTTGACAACTAACCAACCCTCACATCTGTTCGGCGCCACTGTCTCCTCTTTGGGTTTGTTCTCACTCTTCGTTTTGTCTTTACTATAATCCAAGCTGGAACAGCTGAGTTTTGTCTTACCTTTCCCATCAGCCTGATCTTTCTCGGAGTTGACTTGCGAGCAGCCATAAAAGTTTGAGAATCTGGACCTCTTTTTAAATGAATCTAAGAATTATTGCCTTACAGTAAACCGTGTGATGACAGTGTTACAGAAATCTGATGTAACATTCTTGCTGAAGCACCCCATATCAAATGGTTTTGAAATTTGAAGGTATACATCTCTTGAATAGATTTGTGTGCCGGATCCGTATCGTCTTCCATGGTTTTTAAAAGTGGAATCAGCGGGATCTTCAAGATAGATTCTATCTCAGAGTTTGGCTTCATTTTAGGAATCTTTTCCTGTACTGTGATAAAGGGTGTAATTGTAAATCCAGAATTCAAGGTAGTTACAGGTTTGAGCTGTCCTATTACTTGTTTTCTTGCTATGTCTACACCCATCTCCTCTCCCGTCTCTCTTAGGGCAGTAGATACCAAGTCTTCATCCTCCTTTTGCCACCTACCACCAGGGAAGGATATCTCACCTGCATGATGATCCATGGTCTTTGGACGCTCTGTCATGATTACAGAGGGTTGAGGTCCGTAAATTATCACAAGTACCGCTGCAAGTTTTGTATTCTTGTTTTTACTTACATCCGTAGTAAGTGAGCCTGACAATGCAGTTTTTATTTTTTTAAGTTCCAATGCTATACCAATATTAGTCATTTACTTTTTATAATTATAATGCAAAATACTCGGCCTCAGGATGATGTACCACTATGGCAGCAGTAGATTGCTCAGGTACTATCTGACCCATTTCAGTAAGTGTCATACCCGACTTGTCTGGTTCGAGTAGTTTCCAGACAATAGAATGTTGGGAAACATCAGGACAGCTTGGATAGCCCCAACTGTATCGCAGTCCTCGCTTTTGCCCAATCTTTAGCTCATCTCTTGCTCTTTGATTTATCCATGCAGCCATTGCCTCTGCTGTCTCAACTGCAAGTCCATGCAGATAATATGCATCAGTATACTTGTCCTCCTTGTTCCACTTTTCAATTATCTGAGAAACCTTGTTTCCAACTGTTACCGCCTGAAAAGATACAATATCATCTTCTCCAAAATAATCAGCAAGACACAAATGTTTTGCTCGAGTAGATCGTGGAAACTCAAAAACTAGCTTTTCTCCGTTTGGATGGTCTACTGTCAGAGTTTCATCTTTTCCGTGACATTTGAAATATCCGTACACAGCACGCGGCTCGAATAATTTTTCTGTAAGAATTTTTTTCTTCCAATCCTCAAGAAGTTTTTCGTGCTCGGCTTCTGAATCTTTTGCAGACTTGCCTCTGAGTCCCCAAGATAAGACAAAAAGTGATTTTTTGTCAAGAAACTTCCATATCTCATTTAGGTCAATATCCTTCGGTTCAAATCTAATTACCTTGTTGATGTGAGGAGGAACTGGTGCGGGAACTGGCTTGACTGTACTGCGTTCAATTTTTTCACCAGCAGCTCTCTCGACTACCGTTTCTGTCCACTTTGCAATTCGCTCTCTCCACTGCTCAACAAACTTTTGTTTGTCGTTTGAAACAAGATTATCCATAGTCTTGAGCCCATCAAACATGGTCTTGCAGTAAAAGACTCCGGCTTGGTATATTCCACCTTCCTTCGCGATTCTGTTTATGTAGTTGCTGTTGATTGCAGCCCCACCACATAGTACAGGAATTCGCATATTGTTTTTTCTTGCGTGTTCGACAAAAAACTGCATCTGCTTTGAAGTTGAAACAAGAAGTGCTGACAGTCCTACTGCGTCAGCTTTAACTTCGTCAATCTTATCAAGAAACTTTTGCATTGGAACCTGTTTTCCCAAATCATATACAGTGTATCCGTTGTTCTCAAAAATTGTTTTTACAAGATTTTTTCCAATGTCGTGTACATCACCGTATACAGTTCCAAGCACCAATTTTCCCTTTGTACTTCCCTCCTCTTTTAGAAGATATTTTTCAAGCTCTGCTACCGCCGCCTTCATGCATTCAGCAGATTTTAACACAAAGGGAAGTATGAGCTCTCCTGCCCCAAACTTGTCACCCACTTCCTTCATTGCTGGCAACAGGTCATCGTTTAGTGTCTGAATTGCTGCATTGTGTGTGACTTCCTTTGGTGCATGAATTGTAACCTTGCCATCTTTTTCTTTTATCTCGTGTTTTTGAGAGATCTTTTCAGATATTGCACTGACAACATCTCTTTCAATGCCATCACGAATCCTGTTTACTATTCTAAAGTTAGAACGTCTGCCAGCAGGCCATGAGGGATCCACTTCAATTTTCTTTGTCGAAACACTGGCAGTTGTCTTTGTTGTCTCAAAGTGTGCGATAAACTCTGCAAGGGCATTTGGATGTTTGTTGAATATTAGATCTTCAGCAAGATTTCTCTCTTTTTCATCTATCTCCGTATATGGGATCACATCTTTTGGATTTATTATGACAGTGTCAAGGCCTGCCTTTACTGCATGATACAGAAATATTGCATTCAGTATCTTTCTTGCCCTTGGAGCAAGTCCAAAACTTACATTGCTCAATCCAAGTGTTGTAAAGGAGTTTGGGAATCTTTTCTTGACTAGACTTATTCCCTCCAAAGTATTTTTTCCAGCATCAAGAAATTCTGCTTCACCTGTAGCCAGTGTAAAAGTAAGAACGTCAAAGATGAAATGCTCTTCTCCTAGACCGTATTTTTTTCCAGTTTCAACAAGTAGTTCGGCAGTTTCCAATTTTTCCTTTGGAGTCTTTGCCATACCTTTTGGCCCAATGCACATGGCAATGGCGGGAACGCCATACTTTGTCATCAATGGTGCAAGCGAATGAAACCTGCTCCCGTCTCCTTCAAGGTTAATTGAGTTGATTATTGGTTTTCCAGGAATCTGCTCTAAAGCTGCGGCTATCACTCTTGGTTCAGTTGAATCAATCACAAGAGGAGATTCTATCTCAAGGCTTAGCAGTTTCACAAGTTTTTTCATAAACTCGAGCTCATCTGCGCGCTCTGTTGTCGCAACACATACATCTAGACAATGCGCTCCGTCATCTACCTGATCCCGTGCTATCTTTACCAGTTCTTCAAAATTATCGCCTAGAACGTACTCTTTTGCCTTTTTTGATCCTTGTGCATTCAGTCTCTCACCTATGATAAGCGGCGCTGGGTCTTGTCGTAATTCTACTGCCTTAAGTGCTGAACTTACTCTAATCTCTTTCAATACAGTCACTTTCAATTACTTTTTCTAAATACCTAGCGCCTATTTTCTGATTGCTTTTCATCAATTATTTTTCGTAAAAGTGCTATATGATCTGCATTGGTTCCACAACAGCCGCCTATTATTCTGATTTTTTTGTACTGCGACAAGAAATCCTTCATTACTTTGGACATGTCATCTGGAGTCATCTTGTATACTGCCCTGCCTCCTTGGTTTTCTGGCATTCCAGCATTTGGTACAACAAGTAAAGGTAGACCATCTTGTTCATTGAGCCATTGCACACTTGGAGTCATCTCAGTAGGACCGGTAGAACAATTGAGTCCAAATGCGTCTACTCCCATCTCAGATACAGTGGTATATGCAGCTTGGACGTTTGTACCAAGAAGCATCTTTCCATATTTGTCAAGTGTGATGTTTGCAATGATTGGGATTTTCTTTCCTGTCTTTTTCATTGCATTGTGGCATGCCTCTATTGCAAGCTTTACCTCCAAGATGTCTTGACTTGTCTCAATTAGCAATGCATCCACTCCGCCAAGTATAAGCCCCTCGGCTTGAATTTCAAACGCTTCTCTAATTTTTTCTAGAGGGATTTGGCCAAGTGAAGGATCGTTTGAGCTTGGCAAAAATCCTGTAGGTCCCATTGAACCAATTACATATCGCGGTTTATTGTCAAACTCTTTTGCAACGCTTACTGCAAGCTCTGCAATTTTTTTGTTAAACTCTAGCGTTTTGTCACCATAACCATATTCTTCTAGCTTGAGCTTGTTTGAGCCAAAAGTGTTAGTCTCGATGCAGTCAGCTCCTGCTTTGAGATAACTTCTGTGAATATTTTTTATCCATTCCGGCCTAGTAAAAGACAGTCCGTCGTTGAAGCCATCTTTTCCATCTGGAAAGTCTTCTGGTTTTGGGTTTAGTTTTTGAATTTCTGTACCCATTGCACCATCAAAGAGTACTACTCTTTGTTTCATCAATATATCAAGAGGGATTTTTGTTGCCAACAGTAAGTGGTCCATGTTTTAATGTATTAATTTTCTTTTGTTTTGCCATCAGTCAACTGCCTTCAAAGGTTATAATCAAGTAGTCGTGACACTCTTTTATGACAATAATTTATGAATTAAATCCTCCAAAGGTAATTCAGGATACCGTTCTTTCTCATAAAGAGTTGCAGGAATCAGTTGACAAGTTCAAATCAAAATCAGCAATGGTAAGCAAAGTCTGCAACGGCATACATGTAACAGACTCTGTACTTGGCATCCCACGCATATCGCCCATAACGGCAGGATTCTTTGTCAAGAATGCCAATAGCAAGATTAGAATCTCTGCAAGCGTGAGAGTGAGAGACAGGAACCATACGTCTATTACTCAGACCGTTTGTGATGCCATACTTTTGAATCTCAATGGCGTATTGATAGTAAAAGGCGACCCTCCCCCCACAGGCCCAAAAGATTCCAGGCTTGTTCCAAGCGAAGTGGTAAAACAATTCAACGAACAAGGTTTTGGAAAAAAAATTGACCTCTATCTTTCAATTTCAAGCAACCCGAATTTTGATAAAATTCACAAAAAAATCGAGGCTCAGCCAAAAGGATTTGTCACCCAGGTGGTTAGCTCAGAAGATCAGGTAACAAGGATTGTAGACAAGCTCAAACCTCAAGGGTTTACTGTCATACCATGTGTTTTATTGGCATCTGAACTTAATCAAAAATCTGCAAAGATGCTCAATCTTGACTGGTCAGAATATAGCAAAGATATGGTAGGATTTGTAAATAAAGTTCACAAAATTGCAGGCAATGTGCTTTTGAGCTCTCCAAATGATTTCAAAGGTGCGTTGAATCTGCTCAAGAATCTCAAGTGATTTATCAAAAATTGATTATGTCGATGGTCCCCATCGTGACATGACAGTTTTTTCGAGTCTTTTGAAGAGAAAGCCATCCACTAAAATTCCAATTATCATTATCACAATCAAAATGGATATCACTTGAGAGATGTCATTGCTCTTGTTACCAATATTCATCAAAGAGCCTAACCCTAGAACGGCAAAGATGACCTCTGCTGATATTACTCCACGCCATGCATACGCCCATCCTTGTTTGAAACCAGAGATCAAATGTGGAAATGATGCAGGTATTATTACACTTGTTATGAGTTGTATTCCACTTGCGCCCAAGTTTTTCCCAGCAGCAATGAAGGAAGGCGGCACATTTTTTATCCCAGAGTAAGTGTTCATAGCTACTGCAAATAAGGCACCTATAACAGTGACAAATATCACACCGCCATCAGTTTTGCCGAACCATAAGAAAGCCAAAGGCACCCAGGCAACAGATGGTATTGATTGTAATCCAAGAAGAAGCGAGCCTACCATCTGGTTTACCGTCTCAAATCTTGCAATAAGTATGCCCAGTGCCATCCCAGCTGCTATCGCAATCACAAGCCCTACTGATAGCCGCCACAAGCTTGTTGCGGTACCATATAGCAAACTGCCATCAGATACTCCTTTAGCTAGTGCGTGTCCTACTTCATATGGTGAAGGTATCACTTGTTCTGGCACCAGATGCAAAGAAAAGACTAGTTGCCATACAGCAACAATTCCGACATAGAAAATTATTCTATTTGTAATTTTTTTTCTTGCCAACTTTAATCACTAATTTTCTTTTGCTCTATGATCTCGCTCTTTAGTTCTTGAATTATCGCATGTTGATATTTTAAAAGATTTTCATCTTCTGCTAATCTCGGTCTTCTATAATCAATTACAATTTCTTTTTTAATTTTTGAGGGTCTATGTTTGAATATAGCAACGCGGTTTCCTAAAATCACAGATTCTGCAATATTATGGGTAACAAAAACAATGGTCTTTTTTGTTCGCTCCCAAATCAATTGCAGTTCAACCAATAACAAGTCTCTTGTTTGCGAATCTAGCGCGGCAAATGGTTCGTCCATAAGAAGGATTTCTGGATCCAATGCTAATGCTCTAGCAATTGCCACTCTTTGCTTCATTCCAGTTGATAATTGGTAAATGTATGAATCAGCAAACTTGGTAAGTTGCATCATGTCGAGATATCGTTGCGATATCTGTCTTCGCTCCTCTTTTGGTATGCCTGCCACTTTTAGACCAAACTCTACGTTATCAATTACTTTGAGCCAAGGAAAGAGCGCACCTTCCTGAAAGACCATGGTTCTGTCAGGCCCAGGAGTCGAGATCAACTTACCGTTTAGAAGAATTTCTCCTGAATCTGGTTTTTCAAGTCCTGCGACAATATTTAGAAACGTGGACTTGCCACATCCAGAAGGACCAACCAAGCAAACAAAATCTCCTTCTTCCACGTTCAGATTAATTCCATCAAGTGCAAGAACACGGTTACCGTTGTGATCAAAATGTTTTACAATATTTTTTGCCTGAAGTTTCGTCATTGAAAATCTGCTCCACTCCAATCTTTGCGATAGGATATACTCTGAGATGTGCCCGTAAAGGGATTCAAATTCATATAACAGCGTTATAATGGTGTGGTTAAATAGTGTTCGAATTTTAGCTTGGACTAATTCACTGCGTCTCATCATCTTGAAAATAATTTTACAATTTTTTTGGCGCAAAAATAGATCAGAATTTAAGATCATAAAAGATAAATGCGAAAATTTGATCACACAAAACCTCAATGAAAGAAAAAGCAGTTTTAGCTTTCTCTGGCGGATTAGATACTTCAGTTGTAATAAAATATCTTCAAGAGAAACATGACATGGATGTTGTTACCATTACAGTTGATGTCGGACAAGGAGATGATCTCAAAAAAATTGCAACAAAGGCAAAAAAACTCGGAGTTGTGAGGCATTACAACGTTGACGCAAAAAACGAGTTTGTTTCTAATTTCATCATACCGTCAATCAAGGCAAATGCGTTATACCAGAAAAAATATTGTCTTGCAACAGCACTGGCAAGACCACTGATTGCACAAAAAGTTGTAGAGATTGCAAAAAAAGAGAATGCCGGTGCGCTGGCTCATGGCTGCACAGGCAAAGGAAACGATCAGGTGCGATTTGATGTCACGATGCGTTCAGGCTCTTCGCTTCCAATCATTGCGCCAATACGTGATCTCAATCTTACTCGTGATGTCGAACTAAAATTTGCAAAAAAGCACGGAATTCCAATCGATATGGCGGCAAAAAGATTCAGTATAGACCAAAACTTGTGGGGAAGGGCAATCGAAGGTGGTGAGCTGGAAGACGCGTTTTCAGAACCACCAGATGACGCGTTCATCTGGGTCAAGACAAAGAACTTGCCTGACAGGCCACAATATCTTGAGATAAAGTTCGACCAAGGAGTTCCAGTCGCAGTTGACGGTAAGAGCCTAAAACCAATCGATCTAATCCAACACATCAACAAAAAAGCAGGTGCATCCGGAGTTGGCATAGTCGATCACATTGAAGACAGGGTAGTTGGAATAAAATCGCGTGAAGTGTACGAAACACCTGCGGCACTCTGCCTCATTGAGGCACATACAGATCTGGAAAAGATGGTTCTCACAAAGCATGAGTTGAAATTCAAATCAATGGTAGATTCTGAATGGGCATGGCTTGTATATTCTGGTCTTTGGCAAGATCCTTTGAAAACTGATTTAGATATGTTTATCAATGCGTCACAGAAGAGAGTTAGCGGAACTGTAAAGCTAAAAATGTTCAAAGGAAGTCTAAGAGTTGTTGGAAGAAAATCAAGTTATTCGTTATACAGTCATGATTTGGCAACATATGGTTCAGGTTCCACCTTTGACCAAACTCTTGCAAAAGGGTTTGTAGAATTGTGGGGACTGCAATCAACAGAAGCTAATAAATTACTAAAAAAGAGGTGAAAGATCAAAGAATGAATTGTCCAGAATGTGATGCAAATTTGAAAATTCCAGGCGACGCAAGTGTAGGAGAAATAGTCTCCTGTCCAGATTGTGGCGCAGATTTCGAGATTGCATCAAAGAATGGTTCAGTGTGCGAGCTAAAGCACGCTGAGAAAGTAGGCGAAGATTGGGGAGAATAAATGCCCAAAGTCCGTATCGTGTTCGATAGAATAAGACTAGAGGAAAAAATGCTCGAGGAAAAAGCAATCGAGCTTGGACATGATACAAAGATGATAGATGCCAAGACAACTAACATCAGTACAGAAAGCAAGAAAAGTGATTTTGATTTTGGCGATGTTGTGCTTGAAAGGTGCGTTAGCTATTTTCGAGGACTGCATTTTACAGCTTGTCTAGAATTTCTTGATGTCCCAATACTTAACACTCTTCAAGTTGCAACAAACTGTGGAAACAAGTTACTGACATCATTGTTACTAAAAAAACACAACGTTCCCACCCCAACGACTCATTTCTCATTTTCATCAGAATCTGCAATGGAGACCCTTGACAAGCACGGTTATCCGCTTGTCATAAAACCAATCATAGGCAGCTGGGGAAGGGGGGTAATACTGCTAAAGGATAGAGAAATAGCAGACGCAATAATGGAAGTAAGAGAACTAAGTGACGGCCCGCTTGACAGGATTTATTATTTACAAGAGGCAATCAAGAGGCCTCCAAGGGATATACGGGCAATAGCAGTAGGAGACAGGGTGATAGCTGCAATGTATAGGACGTCAACTGGTGGCTTTAAGACAAATATTGCCCTTGGCGGAGAGCCAATGCCCTGCGAGATTACAAAAGAGCTTGAAGATATCTGTATAAGATCATCAAGAGCTGTCGGTGGAGGAATTCTTGGGATTGACGTGATGGAAGACGAGAAACGAGGATTTGTAGTACATGAAGTCAACAATACTGTAGAGTTTAAAGGACTAGCAAAGGTTGCCAAACGCAACATTCCAAAAGAAATGATCGAGTTTGCAGTAAATTCGACTCGCAGATAAAATAAGAATTTGAAAATTTTAGAGTTTAAATTATACTATGTTATGCTAGGAGATCACTTATGCGAGTAGGAGTAATAGGAGCTTCAGGATATGTCGGAGGAGAGATTCTCAGGCTACTTGTTAGTCACCCAAAAGTCGAGATTACTGCAGTTACGTCGCGACAATATGTAGGAGAATACATCTCCAGAATTCAACCAAGTCTTAAAGGATTTACTGATCTTACTTTTTCAGAACTAAACTATGACAAGTTATCAGACAAGTGTGATCTAGTTTTTACTTCGGTTCCACACGGTACCGCAGTAGATATCGTAAAAGAACTCTATGATAGAGGAATGAAGGTAATTGATCTTAGTGCCGACTATAGGTTGCACAACTCTCCAGACTATGACAAGTGGTATGGTTGGCAACATCCACATCCAGAATATCTCTCAAAATCAGTCTTTGGAGTGCCAGAACTTCACAGAGAAGAGATCAAAAAAGCACAGCTTGTCTCATGCCCAGGATGCATGGCAGTAACATCAATTCTTGCACTGTATCCGTTAGTAAAGAAAGGAATTATCGATACTGATCACATCATAGTTGATTCAAAGATAGGCTCTTCAGGGGCAGGTGCCGGTTCTGAAGCAGGAACTCATCATGCGATGAGGTCAGGTGTCATCAGGCCATACAAGCCTGCAAAGCACAGACATACAGGCGAGATTGAGCAAGAGCTCAGCCAAGCAGCAGGAAAGAAGATCAAAGTATCAATGAGTCCACATGCGGTAGATATTGTAAGAGGCATACTGTGTACAAACCACACGTTTCTTACAAAGCAGGTAACAGAGATGGATTTGTGGAAGATATATCGCGAACAGTATCAAAATGAGAAATTCATCAGACTAATTCGTGACAAGAAAGGATTCTACAAATTCCCTGATCCAAAGTTCGTAGTAGGCTCCAACTTTTGCGATGTAGGATTTGATATAGATGAAGACAACAACAGATTGGTAGTACTATCAGCATCAGATAACCTAATGAAGGGTGCTGCAGGTTCTGCCATACAAAACCTCAACGTAATGGCAGGATTCAACGAGATGGAAGGTCTCACCTATTCTCCGTTAACTCCTGTGTGAAAAGATGATCACAATCAAGATAGGAGGAAGTGTGGTAGATGGTCTTCATCCATCAACTATATCCGATTTAAAAAAAGTGTCAGAACACGAAAAAGTGATTTTGGTTCATGGTGGAGGAAAAGAAGTAACAAAAATTTCAGAAGCTCTAGGCAAAGAACAGAAATTCATAGTCTCCCCCGGTGGAATCAAGAGCAGATACACTGACAAGGAAACTGCAGAAATTTTCACAATGGTAATGTCAGGTAAAATAAATAAGATGATAGTAGGAATGCTACAAAAAAACGGAATTAACGCAGTTGGACTTTCTGGCATTGATGGCAAGATAATTCAGGCAGAGAGGAAAAAAAAGCTGATTGTCATGAACGAAAAGGGACGAAAAATGGTAATTGATGGCGGATATACAGGAAAGATTCATGATGTAAATACCAGTCTCATCAAGGTGATCTTGGACCAAGGGTACGTTCCCGTCATATCTCCAATTGCGACAAGCGAAGAGTTTGACTTTTTAAATGTCGATGGCGACAGGGCCGCTGCCTATGTTGCAGGCAAGATGCAGTCAGACAAGATCTTGTTTCTTACCAATGTAGACGGACTGTTGATGGATGACAAGCTTGTAACAAAGATGACCTTGGAAGAGGCAAAGGCAATCCTTCCCAAGATAGGGTTTGGAATGGAAAAGAAGATACTTGCCGCAACAGAAGCAATAGAAATGGGTGTAAAACAGGCCCTTGTTGCAAACGGCCAGAGGGAAAACCCCATATCAAGAGCAATAGCAAACGAGAATTGCACGGTGATTACAAGATGACAGAAGACCAATTCATGGGAAGCATCTACCAGAGATTCCCTGTAACAATAGAGCGAGGACTTGGGGCACGTGTCTGGGATGCAAATGGAAAAGAGTACATTGACTGCATGGGAGGCTATGGCGTAGCACTTGTAGGACACTGCAACCCCCGCGTCGTCGAGGCATTAAAGAATCAACTTGATAAAATAATTACAGTACATAGTTCGTTATACAACAAGACAAGAGAAGAGTTTCTTGAAAAACTAATTGGAATTGCGCCACAAGGTCTCAGCCAAGTTTATCTGAACAACAGCGGTACCGAGGCAGTAGAAGCTGCAATCAAGTTTGCTCGCAAGTTTACTGGAAGGAAGGGTCTTGTTGCAATGAATGGATCGTATCATGGAAAATCATTTGGTGCTCTATCAGTTACATTCAACCCAAAGTATCGTAAATCCTTTGAACCACTCTTGAGCAATGTGTCTTTTACGCCCTTTGGTGATGTCGAGGCTTTAAGATCAACAGTAAATTCGGATACGGCACTTGTCATACTTGAGCCAATACAGGGAGAAAGCGGAATACATGTTGCGCCGGAGGGATTTCTCCAAGAAGTCAGAAAAATCTGCAACGAGAGCGGAGCTGTTCTTGTATTTGATGAGATTCAAGCAGGCCTGGGAAGGACAGGCAAGATGTGGGCAAGCCAGCATTGGGAGACAGTTCCTGACATAATGTGCCTTGCAAAAGGAATTGCAGGAGGCGTACCAATGGGTGCAACATTGGTCAAGCCCGAAATATTGGCATGCATTGGAAAAGGAGAACAGTCATCTACATTTGGAGGCAACCCACTTTCATGTGCTGCTGGAATTGGTGCAATACAAGCTCTAACAGAGGATGGTCTAGTAGAAAATGCAGCCAAGAATGGAAAAATATTTCGAGAAGGACTTGAGAGATTAAAGGAGAAACACAAGATAATTCGTGAGATTCGTGGCAAGGGACTAATGATTGGTGTTGAGATGAAATTTGAAGTAAGAGACATATTGTTTGATGGAATTGCAAACAATTTGTTGTTGCTCTATTCTGGAAAGAACATACTCCGATTATTGCCGCCGCTCGTAATCTCAGAGACTGACATAAACAAAGCTTTAGAAACTCTGGACAAGATACTAACAAAGGAGGAACAGAGAAGAAATGTCTAGAGACAAGACTGACGAAATTATACTTGAAATGCTAAAAAAGGATTCAAGACAGTCTTTTGTAGAGATTGGGCAGAAACTCGGACTATCAGAATCTGCTGTCAGAAGAAGAGTGAAGAACCTTACTGATGGCGGTACCATAAAAAAATTTACAATTGAGACTGGCGATACCAATTCAACCAGCGCAATAATTTTGATATCTGTTGATTCATCCACTGATACTTCAAAGGTTTCTGCAAAACTTGCCAAGCTTCATGGAGTTGATACCGTCTACGAAATTACAGGACAGTATGACATTGCTACCGTGATTCGAGCCCCAAACATTACTGAGATCAATGCATGTATTGATGCACTACGCAAGATACCTGGTGTTTTTGACACAAACACAGTCATTATTCTTAGAACAGTAGCATAAAACGAAGTTCGGCACCACAATCAAATCTTTAACGAAAATCGTTGTAAAAGCAACAAAAATAGACGAAATCTGTACAAATATGTTTATATTCGCAAAACTTGGTACTAAAGAAGCAATGGATGAGGCAAACTACTACGCATACAAGTATAACGAGTCAGAGGCAAAGCCAAAGAAGATCCACATACTTGACAGTACGTTAAGAGAAGGAGAACAACATCCAGGTGTTACATTTTCCAACAAGCAGAGAATCCAGATTGCGTGGATGCTTGACTATTTTGGTGTTGACCAGATTGAGATTTCCCCCGTAGTATCACCAGATCATAAAGAAGCTACCAAGACGATAATCAAGCAAGGTCTCAAGGCAGACATTGTCGCTCATGTAAGAGCACTCAAAGAAGATGTGGATGTTGCACTTGATTGTGATGCAACATGGATGGCAACATACTTGGGAATCTCTGAAGTTCATATGAAAGACAAGTTACGAATTACAAGAGAAGAAGCACTTAGGCGTGCAATAGAAACAGTCGAATATGCAAAATCCCATGGCCTTAAGATGCGATTTACAGTAGAGGATGGCAGTAGAGCAGACCCAGAGTTTCTAATCAAGATTTGCAAAGAAATTTCAAAAGCAGGAGCTGACAGAATTAGTATACCTGACACAGTTGGGATAATGAGACCAATTGGCATGTATAACTTGGTCAAAACGGTTCGTGAGCATGTCAAGACACCTCTTGATGTTCACTGTCACAATGACATTGGTCTTGCCTTGGCTAATGCACTTGCAGGTTGTGATGCTGGAGCTGATCAGATACATACGACTATAGATGGAGTAGGGGAGAGAACTGGCATACCCGCTCTTGCAGAGACCGCTGTTGCACTTACATATCTTTACAGGTCTCCAAACAATTTCAGATTAGACATGTTAATGGACCTTTCAAGACTTATCGAACAGTATACAGGAATTGTCCCATACGACTCTAAACCAATTGTTGGCTCAACAGCATACAAGCACAAGGCAGGAACACACTTGGCTGCAATACTTCGAAACCCAGCAGCCTACGAACCAATCGAGCCAAAGGCTGTTGGTAACAGAAGGAAGATTGTCTTTGGCGAGCTTGCAGGCAAGAATGGTGCCGCATATCTCATGTCCCTTCTAGGCCTTGACCAAGACGAGGAACATGCAAAGAAGGTGGCTGCAGGACTCAAGAACCTAAGAATGGGCGACTTGCTTGAGATCCCACTAGATGAAAGACTTGAAAGAAAGATAATTAATGACACCCAAATGAAGGTAAAGACAGGTAAATAGTATGAAATGTTTAGAATGTGATGCGAACATAAATCCTCCAAAGGATTCCATGGAAGGCGAGATTGTGACTTGCCCCGACTGTGGCGCAAGTTTTGAGTTAGCTAAAGGATCATCAGGCTTTGAGTTGAAACCAGCACAAACTGTTGGTGAGGACTGGGGCCAGTGAGCTCAGGCCTATCGATACTTTACGACACCATTCGCTGGGAAGAAAAAGCTCTGTTTGATGCCGCAAAGAAAAAGGGCGTCGATGCAAAGATGGTGGACTGTAAGAGTTTAACTGTCAAATTAGACAAGAGTAAGGAAGAACATGATACTGCAATACAGCGATGTGTTAGCTATTACCGAAGTTTGCACTCTACTGCAGCGCTTGAAGGCAAGGGAGTAAATGTCATCAACAGTTTGGATACAAGCATACTTGCTGGCAACAAGCTATTCACACATATGCTTCTATTAAAAAAGGGCATTCCAACACCATTTAGCGCAGTTGCATTTTCAGAAGAAGCTGCTCTTGAGTATCTAGATAAAAATGGCTATCCGATGGTACTCAAGCCAACCGTCGGAAGTTGGGGAAGAATGATCGCATTGCTAAAAGATCGTGACTCTGCAGAAGGCATTATGGAGATGCGCGAAAAGATGTACCCAATTTACCAAGTATATTATTTAGAAGAGTTTGTCAATAGGCCTCCACGTGACATTAGGGCAATCATGGTAGGCGACAAGGTAGTCGCTGCAATATACCGCTATTCTGGCGAGGGTCAATGGAAGACAAACATGGCATTAGGGGGCAAGGCAGAGCCATTAAAGGTAACAAAAGAGATCGAAGAGATCTGCATCAAGGCAAAAGAGGCGGTGCAAGGTCAGATAGTTGGCATCGATCTAATGGAAAGCAAGGAAAAAGGGCTTGTCGTACACGAGGTTAACAATACAACGGAATACAAAAATACCGTCAGAGTTACTGGCGTAGATATACCGGCCTTGATGATAGATTACGCCAAACAATCGAGAAAATAAGAATTGGACTCTTCAATTACCATAACTCCTAGATATTCAGTAAAGATGCTAGAGAAGGCTCTAAGGCTTTACACACCTTCGCTTTCCGAAAAAGCTTTGGCTGAATTTTTAGCAGACAAGTGTGATGATCTTGGATTTGAAAATATCCACATTGATGAGGTAGGAAACCTTATTGCAACAAAGGGCTCCGGTTCTCCCAAGATACTTCTTTGCGGACATATGGATACTGTCCCAGGAAAGATAAAGGTGAGAAACGAGAACGGTTACATTTATGGAAGAGGGGCGTCTGACGCAAAGGCTCCACTGATGGCTATGCTTCTTGCTGCTGCTTCCTTTCAAAATAACAATGGCACTGTTGTCTTTGCAGCAGTTGTTGACGAGGAGGGAAATGCAACAGGCATCAAAAGCCTTGTAAAACAAAAGTTAGACATTGACTATGCAATCTTTGGAGAACCAAGCAGTATAAGAAATATCACAATAGCTTACAAGGGAAGAATTGCAATAAACCTCAAGGTCAATGTTGGCGATAGTGCGCACGCAAGTGCACCGTGGCTAGCAAAAAACGCAATTGAAGAATCGTATGTTTTTACAAAAGCAATCAAGGACGCATTAGAGGGAAACCAAGAAAACAAACCAAAATCCATGATGCTAACTGCTGCTCTCACAGAGATAAAGGGTGGAACAAGCCATAATGTCACTGCAGTAGAATGTGATGCAATAATGGACATTAGGATTCCAGTTGACATGAACTGCAAGATGGTGGGTGAAAAAATTGCAACCATAGTTCAGGAGGTAGCAAAGAAAAGAGGAGTAAATGCCTTCTATTCAGTGTTAGATGAGACAGAGCCTTTTGAGGCACCTCATACATCACCTCTTGTCAGAGCCCTCACACTTGGAATTTTAGATGTGGAAAAGGCAAGGCCGCAACTCATCAGAAAGACTGGAACAGGAGACATGAACATAATTGGAAACTCGCTGAATATTCCAGTTGTAACTTATGGTCCAGGAGACCCTCACGCATCCCATACAATTGACGAGCATGTATCAACAGACGAATATCTAAGAAGCATCGAGGTCTTCAAAAGGATGTTACATCATCTTAAGAGACTGCACGATGGTCAAAAGAAATCAAACGCGTAAAACGAACATCAAAATATACAGCGTGTAGAATTGGTTCATGTTATGGTTTATTGGGCTCGGCATATCAGGAGTCGATGGATTAAGTCCAAATACATTGAAAATTTTAAAAAAAGCAAATCTTGTTTTTTTTGAAAACTTTACAAGTCCCATACCAAAAACCGACGAGTCTAAGATAAAAAAACTTGTAAAAAACAGATTCAGATTAGCGCCAAGATGGCTAGTAGAAGATGGCAAGACAATACTTGCGGAGGCCAAGAAAAAAAAGGTGATTTTGCTTACGTATGGCGATCCCTACATTGCAACAACACATATCGAGCTCCGAACTCGGGCCGAGCTTGAAAAGATAAAGACCCAGACAGTGCATGCTGCTTCTGCAATCCCGTCGCTAGTGGGTGAGTGTGGATTGCAGTATTACAAGATGGGAAGGCCTGTAACAGTAATGAGAGAGCAACAATCATGGAACACAGTATATTATACAATTTATGAGAACCTTGTAAAAGGGACTCACAGTATATTGATACTTGAATTCAACAGTGATGTTGGATTTTTCCTTGACCCAAAGGATGCAATCTCAAGCCTACTTTCTACAGAAAAAGAGCAGCGAAGAAACGTAATAGACGAGGCAACATATGGAATCGTAGCATCAAGAATTGGCTCAAAAAAACAGAATATAGTCGCAGGAAAACTTGGGAGCCTAGCAAAATATGACTTTGGAAAACCACCGCATACGATAATTATTCCAGGAAAAATGCATTTTACAGAAATTGACGCGCTCAAGGTATTTGCCAAGTGTCTTGACGAACCGTTTGACAATTCAAAGATTCAAAGGATTTCGGATCAGATGCTTGCCAAGTATGTTCCAAAAGCAAGAAGGGCGTTAGAAGAAGTAGTAAGAATGTTCAAGGATGACAAGAGCCTGCAATCAGTAATAGAAAATGCTCAACTCTACATAGATGATGCAGAAAAATTTCAAAGGGAGGGAAAAGAAGAGCTTGCCATACTTAGCATCGGATACGCAGAAGGGCTAATTGATGCACTTCGACTGTCAAAGGGTATAGACCCTTGGACATAGCTTAATCAAGCAGTAATGCTTGAGCTCTTTTGATATATTTGGACGCATTTGACAAGGAACTAATATCGGCGTGTTATGTCGGCTCGCTTTCAAAGGAAGATGCAATAGATATTATTAGAAAAAAGCTTTCGCTAAGCCCTGATTATATTGCATCAAGGATAGACTCTCTTGTGGCAAATGGATTCATTGAGAAAAATAGGAATTTGACCGAACTTGGTCGAGGTTCCATTAGAATAGTTCTGGCAGGTGGAGTCTTTGATATCATACATCCAGGTCACATACATACACTTAGAGGAGCCAAAGCTCTTGGCAATGTACTTGTAGTCGTTGTTGCAACAGACGCCACTGCGCAAAAGATGAAAAATCGTATACCTCTTCACAACATGGAGCTTAGGCGAGACCTTGTAAGTTCGCTCTCAATGGTTGATCATGCTATCGTAGGTCATGAAGGAGACATTTTCAAGACTGTAGAGCGTGTAAAACCAAACATCATTGCTCTTGGATATGATCAGATACACCAAGAAAAATTCATCATTGACGGATGCAAAAAGATAGGAGTCGAAGTATCAATAGCAAGACTCCAATCTCCAATACCTGACGTCAAAAGCTCAAAGATAGAGACAGATTACGGCAAGTCGATATACGGTCTTTGAATTTTATTGAGCAAGTTTTGATCTTATGTTTACCCGAATTGTTATCTGAGATCCTGTTGAAAGTCTAAGTGATTTTTTGATGTTCTCTTTTGATATGAGTTCTATTATAGAATCATCATGATGAGTTCTCTCAAGTAGGATTAGTGCAACGTCCACGCTATTGTTCACTTTGGCAGAATAGCATTTGACCCATCCATACGTTCGTTTTCCATCCGAAAATCCATTAACCAATATTGCAGGATGTGCGTCAAGCAGCCTTTTTGCCTCTATGAATTCCTTGTCTTTGAGTTTTACATTTAGTGTTCCTGGAAACGGAACATATCCAAGTTTTGATTTGAATTGTTTTGTATATCCTTTCATCGACATATAATACGCGCCTTCTCCCATTCCAGAAATTATGATTCCTTTGAATTCTATGAATGACGGCGAGGTTTCAAGACTTGATTTTAGCGTTGAAAAAATTTTAAGCATCTCAGCATGTCCTTTTGTGGTAATCCTGACTGAGACCTTTGTGCCAGATCTCAGTCTCTCAACATATCCATCTGACTCTAACTCCAAAAGATGTTTTGATGCGGCCTGCTGAGATTTGTTAATACTTTTTCCAAGAGATGATGTCGTGATTGGAATAAAGTTGTAACGGGCGCCTTTGGCAAAAAGTTCTGCAAGTGTAAGTATATGTTGTAACTTCAGTTCTTGCATTTGATTTTATGCAATACCAAGCTCTGTAAATGTTTTCAGTATCATACCGTCAGTAGATTTCAGGTTGGCAGTCCTATGGCCTATGAGGCATTCTATTCCTGCCTGCTTTGCAGAATCAACAAGCCTTTGTGTTATGATGCCGTCCAGTACCAAGTACTTTATTCCAGAGCCGGGTGATAGTTTTGAAACTACCTCGCTTACTGGTACTTTGAAGATATTGTTCAATCCATCGTCTAGTGCTATTGCCTCTAGAGATTCATTAAGATCAGGATAGACTTTTTTTGCAACGTCTGCGATTGGTGCATCCTTTGGATCCTGCAGCTTTGGTTTGGCAGTCTCTTTCTTCATCTCCTCTGCGGTATCTTTTAGAATGTCTGCAATCTGCATAGGAGTAAGTTCTTCGACCTCAACTCCTTCCGGAGCGCGATGAACAACATCAACATTGACAAGTGATTTCAATTCTTTTAGTATGAAACCTCCAGCTCTATCACCGTCAAGAAACGCCACAACCTTTTGCTTTGATTCACAAAGTGATTTTATAGATTCATCAATTCTTGCACCTTCTATGGCAAGTGCGTTGTCAAAGCCTGCGCGCAGTAGATTTATCACGTCCGCTCTTCCTTCAACTAGAATCACCCAAGGAGAATCAAAAACCCCAGAGCCGCATGCAAGTTTCTCTTTGCCAAATGTAGTTAGCTTGCCAGATGATGTTACGTCTTGTACATCCTTTAGCATCTCTTCTCCTTCACTAATTGTTTTTGTGGACCATTTCTGTACAATCTGTTTTGCCCTGTCAACAATCTCTTTCTTTTTTGCAGAGCGCACATCCTCTATTGCTTCTAATTTAAAGTGAGCTTGAAACGGACCAACTTTATCGATGCTTTCAATTGCAGCTGCAATTAATGCAGCTGTGTTGATATCAGTACTCATTGGTATCAAGGCATCGCCTTTTGTTTGATTAGTCGTGCTCGTAGTGTTGACCTCTATTCTCCCTACCTTGGAGACTTTCTGAAGTTCATTTAGGTTCATTTCTGGGCCAAGCAAACCTTCTGTTTGGCCAAAAATTGCGCCTATAATATCGGCTTTTTCAACGAGTCCATCGACGTCAAAGCTGAGCTTAACGTGATACTTGACAATTCCACTATATGGCAAATCATTAACCTCTTAATTTTTGATCAATCTACTTTCATTATGGGCAGATATAAGTGCTTATTGTCAGCTTGGCGCGTACAACGAAAGATCCTCAATGTGGCGCACTTTTCCTTTTGTTATTGCAGTAAGCTTTTTCCTGAAGGAGAGATCGACTGTCGTTCGATGTTCAAGCTGTGAGAGGATCCTTTTTGTGAGATAGGCGCCTTTTCTGTCAGAGTCAAGCAATATGATAAGACGTTTGTAATTGGATACCGAATCCGCAAATTTTGCTAGTCCTTTAAAGCTGTGAAACTGGCATACCTTGCCTGAAAAGCCAATCTTGAGCAGTGCAGTCTCATCTTTTTTTCCCTCCACAACAACAATGCTGTTCTTTTTTGAGTTAAGGGATTTTATGAAATCCTGAACTTGTGATATTTCTGACTCGTCAATTTTCATGGTCTTGTTTAGAATTAAACATATTAAGCAATTTTCAATGGATTATTCGTGTCAGATATACTGGTCATACAGAATACAAAAAACGAAGGAATTGCAACTCTTGGTAAACTCCTTGAGCAAGATGGCTTCAAGATCACAACTGTTCTTGCAAAGAAAGAAAAAATTCCAAAAATAGAGCCACATGCGATAATCATACTTGGAGCACCTGAAAGCGCAAACGACGAGCTGCCCTATCTAAAAGAAGAGATGGTTCTGATACGAGAGTCTGTAAGAAAGAATATTCCCGTTCTTGGAATATGCCTTGGATCACAGCTCATCGCAAAGGCGTTTGGGGCAAGAGTATACCCAGGCAAGAAAAAAGAGATCGGGTTTTATCACGACGTAGAATTTGATAACACATTAGATTCTAGGTTATTTCAAGGGATGCAAAGCCCAGCTACAGTATTTCATTGGCACGGCGATACATTTGATCTACCAGATAATGCTATAAGACTAGCACATTCAAAGGACTACAAAAATCAAGCAATAAAGATTGGGAGTGCTGTAGGTGTGCAGTTTCACCTAGAGGTAGACGAATATACCATAAGACTTTGGCTTGAAAAATCAAAGGATGAACTTACCTCTGCCCCACATATCAGTGCCAAGAACATAATGGAAGAGATTCCCAAAAACATGGAAATAATCGAGAAAAACATGAGGACGTTTTACCAAAACTTCAGATCAGAATTCAATCTTTGACAGAACCCTCTAGTTAATAATTAACTATAACAAAAAATGAAGATCGCATCGAGTTTCTCAAATTGATATTTTGTCAAAAGTTTAATATAATGACATTAAGACTCGGATCTCGTCATGATTTATCAAATTGGAATGCAGAGTAGGCACTTTACAAAAAAGGAGTGCTTGCTTTGAGCCAAGTAACAAAAGTTTTCGAAGAAACAATCGCAACTGATCACAAGGTAATTACCGAAGATCTATCAAAAGCAGTTTTGAAAAAATACGGAATCAAGGTTCCAGGATATGCTCTTGTAAATAGCGCAAAAGAAGCAAGCAAAGCAGCTAAGAAACTCGGATTCCCACTAGTCATGAAGGTTGTCTCTCCGCAGATTCTTCACAAGACTGATGTCGGAGGAGTGAAAGTGGGTCTTCAAAATGAAAAGGAAGTAAAGAAGGCATTTACTGAGATGTATTCTAGGTTATCAAAGAAAAAAGGAGTAACTCTCAAAGGAATTTTGCTTGAAAAGATGGTTCCAAAAGGAATCGAGCTTATTGTCGGACTTCAAAACGATCCACAGTTTGGTCCGGTCATAATGGTTGGACTTGGAGGAGTTCTCACAGAGATCTTCAAGGACGTTTCATTTAGGATGCTTCCAATCACTATGGATGACGCAAAAGCAATGCTTGCAGACCTCAAGGGTTTCAAGATACTACAAGGATACAGAGGAAGTAAACCGATAGACCTGAACATGCTTGCAAAAGCACTAGTCCAAATAGGCAAGATAGGAGTTGATAACGCAGAATACTTTGATAGCGTTGACTTTAACCCAATCGTAGTATATCCAAAATCTTACTTTGTTGTAGACGCAAAAATAATTCTAAGAAAAGAAGTAAAAAAGGATGCAATCTCAAACGCCAAACCAAATATCGAATTCATGGAGACATTCTTTACACCACAGTCAGTCGCATTGGTAGGAGCTTCGGCTACTCCAGGAAAAGTTGGAAACTCGGTTCTTGATAGCATTGCAAAACATGATTATAAGGGCAAGGTATATCCAATTAATCCAAAGTCAGAAGAGATTCTTGGAATCAAGTGTTATCCAACGCTTGATGCTATTCAGGATCCAGTAGACTTGGTTGTAGTATGTGTAGATCTATCTGTTACACCACCAGTTCTAGAAACTTGTGCAAAGAAAGGAATCCACAATGTTGTCATTGTATCAGGTGGAGGAAAAGAACTTGGAGGAGAGCGAGCTGCATATGAGGCAGAAATAAAAAGACTTTCAGAACAACACAAGATTAGAATAATTGGTCCCAACTGCATCGGAATGTTCAATGCTGCAAATAGACTTGATTGCGCATTTCAAGGTCAAGCAAGAATGGTACGTGCAAGACAAGGACCAGTAGCACTACTATCGCAGAGCGGCACAATGGGAATTAGTTTCCTTGAGACTGCTGACAGCTTTGGTCTATCAAAGATGGTAAGCTATGGCAACAGGTCAGATGTAGACGAGGCAGATATGATATGGTATCTTGCAAATGATCCGCAAACCAAGGTCATAGCATTATACGTCGAAGGATTTGGCGACGGCCGCAAATTCATAGAAACTGCCAAGCGTGTGATGAAAGAAAAGAAAAAACCAATTGTAATCTGGAAGAGTGGAAGGACCACACTTGGTGCCAAGCAAGCAGCATCACACACAGGTTCGCTTGGAGGTTCTAACGCAATAATCATGAGTGTGTTCAAGCAGGCAGGAATAATCTCAGTTGATAGTTATCAAGAACTTGCATCTGTTGTCAAGGCTTTAGCATGGCAGCCAGCTGCTGGAGGTCCTCGAGTTGGACTGGTAAGCAATGGTGCAGGTCCAATGATTGGTGCAATAGACCAGTTTGAAAAGTATGGGCTGGAGCTTGGCAAAGTAACAGAGGCAACACTAAATGAGATGAAAGCGCATTATCCACCAACTTATGTTATAGGAAACGGTAACCCAGCAGATGTAACGGGTGGTGCAAATGCTGATGATTACAGGTATGCAATCCAAAAATTCATGGATGATCCAAATATCGATATCGTAATGCCATGGTTTGTTTTTCAAGACGATCCACTCGAAGAAACAATCATTGATTACCTAGGTGAATTCTCAAAACAAGGAAAAAAACCACTGCTTGTTGGAGGAAATGGCGGTCCCTATACACAAAAGGTATCAGCATTGATTGAAAAGCATCAAGTTCCCGTGTATGACGACATTAGAAACTGGGTAGCTGCAGGAGCTGCACTATACCAATGGGGAAAGCACAAGCCAGACAAGGTTTAATTTCCTGGATAGATTGAGTTTTTTCATGTCACTTGTTAATGTCTCAAAAACAGATGGAATCTGTACAGTAAAAATAAACAGACCAGACAAGCTTAATGCAATGAATATTGAGGTTGCAAATGACATCATCAGAGTATTCAAAGAAATAGAGACCGATGACTCGGTCAAAGTTGTAATCATTACAGGGGAGGGAGATAAGGCATTTTCTGCAGGGGCAGACATCGCATACATGTCAACAATCTCACCAATTGAGGCCGAGGCGTATGCAAAGGTAGGTCATTTATTAACTTCAACAGTAGAAAATTGCAGTAGGCCGACAATTGCAGCAGTTAACGGATTTGCACTTGGAGGAGGGTGTGAGCTTGCACTTGCGTGTGATATTAGAATCGCTGCAGATACTTCAAAGATCGGTCAGCCCGAAGTAACAATAGGCGTATGCCCAGGTTGGGGAGGCACACAAAGGTTACAGAGAATTATTGGAATATCGCAGGCAAAGGACCTGATCTACACCGGCAGAATGATAAAGTCAGATGAGGCAAAAGAGATGGGTTTGGTAAACAAAGTAGTAGAACTTGCAAAACTCACAGAAGAGACAACAAACTTTGCAAAGATGATTGTGCAGAACTCTGCCATGGCAGTTAGAATGTCAAAGGTTGCAATAAACAAGGGAAGAAACTCGGATATTGATACAGGGCTTGCATTAGAGCTTTACACGTGGGGACTGTGCTTTACACACCCAGATAGGTCCGAAAGAATGACTGCTTTTGTAAACAAGTCAAAGAAATAGATCTTTTCCCTCTTTTCCCAATTGATTCCGAATATGGCCAGTATGAAAAGATTATTATAATTTAAACGACGAATCTGATTTATGAGCAATACGCAGGCAGCAAAACTGATCACAATCACGCCAAAAGCTGCAGAAAAAGTAGCTGCTTTCATGAAAGAGGAAGCGGAAAAACCAGAATTTCTGCGAGTTTATGTACAAGGCGGAGGATGTTCAGGATTGTCTTATGGAATGGGCTTTGAGAAAAAAGCCGAAGAAGACGACATCTTGATCGAAGAGAATGGGGTAAAGATGATTGTTGACAGCTACAGTGCCGAATACCTCAAAGGCGCAAACATTGACTATATCGAGAGTTTAATGGGCGCTGGATTTAAGATAAACAATCCAAACGTGACCAAGTCATGTTCTTGTGGTCACTCATTTAGCACATCTTAAACTCTATCTTTAATTTTTATTTTTCAATAATTACTGCAAAGTATTAGATTGTTATCAACGTCATGGTAGATAACACATGCGGCACCTTACGAATTTGTCCTGTGATTATCTTTTCAAGAGATACCGAGTCTTTACTCTCGATCTCAACTATAATATCATACAATCCTAGGACGCCGGTTACATTCTTTATTCCTTGAATTTCCAAAAGCTTTCGAATAGTTTGTGATTCTTTTCCAGTCTCACAATGAATTGCTACAAATGCCTTTGCCATTTCTCGCCAAAAAAATTATTTGGTTATGGCCAGAGACCTCTTGCCTCGTATGCCTCTAAGACTCGGCCTACGGCAAGCACCATACTTGCTTTTCTCATGTCTACATTGTGCTTCTTGGACAAGGCGTAAGTGTCGTTGAACCCCTTGACGATGTGTTTTTCCATCTTACCTGCTACCTCGTCAAATGACCAATAGTATCTCTGCAAGTTCTGCACCCACTCAAGATACGATATACATACTCCTCCAGAATTTGCCAAAATATCTGGAATAACCATTATCTTGTTCTTGTATAAAATTTCGTCAGCTTCAGGAGTAGTAGGTCCATTTGCTGCCTCTCCAATAATCTTACAATCAATATTTTTTGCAATCTGTGGTGTAATCTGATTCTCAAGTGCTGCTGGTACTAGGACGTCACAGGGTGTTGTTAGTAATTCTTCTGTTGAGATCTTTTTGCTTCCAGGATAGCCAACTACACTTCCTGATTTTGTCTTATAATCGAGGACCTTTTTTGCATCTAGTCCCTTTGTATTAATTATAGACCCTTTAGAATCACTTACTGCGATTATTTTTGCACCCATCTTCTCTAGGTATTCAGCTGCAAATGTACCTGCATTTCCGTACCCTTGGATTACGACCTTTGCGCCTTTTAGTCTCAATCCAACTTTTTTGGCAGCTTCTCTTACACAGTATGACACTCCAAGACCAGTTGCAACATTTCTTGCTTGAGAACCTCCAATTGGAATTGGTTTGCCAGTAATTACACCTGGTTCTCCCTGTCCATGCATCATGCTGTACACATCCATTATCTGTGCCATCTCTTTTCCAGTTGTATAAACATCGGGAGCAGGAATGTCTTTTCCTGGTCCAATTATTTCTGAAATAGCATAAGCGTATCTTCTAGTGAGTCTCTCTTTTTCACCGGCAGAAAGTCTTTTTGGATCACAAATGATTCCACCTTTTCCTCCACCAAATGGGACATCAACTATTGAACACTTCCATGTCATCCACATTGATAGAGCCTTAACTTCTTCAATTGTAACATCGGGATGGTATCGAATTCCTCCCTTGAAAGGCCCTCTGAAATCATTGTGTTGTGATCGGAATCCTGTGAAAACTTTGATTCTTCCATCATCCATTTTTACGGGAAGAGAAACTGTCAAAACTTTTTTTGGGCTTGCCAGCATCTCGTGTACGCCTGGGTCAAGCTTTAGAATTTTTGCAGCAGATGCGAGTTGCTTTAGTGCATTCTGCCATGGATCTATCTTGGTCAAACCCTATTCATATGCTCTCCTAGGTATTCTATTTAAATTTGTTGAGACGGATCGCGGATTTATTTGGCAGACTGTCCGGAGCCATGACCTGAGTTTTGTCCTCCAAGTTTTGACGAGATTTGATTTCGTAGATCATCGTCTGTCTTATTTAGATGATCAATTCCGAGTGTCTTTGCTATCATCTCAAGTTTCTGCCTTTCCGTATTTACTGGACCTTGAACTGGCATTCCAAACTCTCCTCTTGCCATCTGGATTTCTTTCTGTACAGAGTCTTTTGTCTTGTTAAATTCCCCCATGATCTTGCCTAGTTTACGTGAAGCTTCTGGCATACGTTTTGTTCCAAGAAACATCACAAGCGCGACGAAGGCAATGACTATCCAATCATTTCCCATTATTGTAAGGGAGAAGTCAGTCACGTGCTAATTTGCGATGTTTCCGAAATTAAAGCTTTAGACTTTGTAGGCTGCAACTATTATTGCTCCGCCCATCATTCCTGTTTCAAACTCTACTCTTGCAAACTTTTCAAGTAGTAGGGATTCTAACTTCTTGTTTTGCGGCCACATCTTGTACGTGTCGTAAAGGGCAGCAAACTTTAGCCCAAGCTTTCCTCCTGCCAAAATAGCGATAAGAGGCAAGATTGTTCTGAGATAAAATGAAACACCAGTTCTTATTACAAGATTATCCGGCTTGCCAAGGTCTACTATTACAAAACGGCCTCCTTTTTTTAGCACTCGATGAATTTCTGATATGGCAGTGCGCAGACTTATCGCATCACGTAGCGAGTATCCGCAAAGTACCGCATCAAATTTTTCGTCTTGAAATGGTATGTGCTCAAAGACGCCGCATGTAAGTGAGGGAGTTTTTGCAAAAAGCCTTCCTGTATTTTTCAGCATGGGCCTCAATGGATCATACAAGGCAATTTCCAAATCATTTTCACATATATTCATTGCAGTCTTTGACATGTTACCAAATCCTGAACCTGCATCAAGAATCTTGTCTCCCTTGTTCACCCGGTTTTGAATTCCACGTCTTCGAAACTCCAAATCCTTTCCAAGTGAGATAAACGAGTTGACTTTGTCATATACTGGAATTATTTGCTCCAGAACATCCATTACCTGGCCCCAATTGCTTCCAAGACCCACAAGAATCTAAAAAATATCACATATTATATTCCAATCATGGCTTCATTTCTGAGATGACAGCGCTGATACCATTTTGATATGAAGGATATGCCATAGTACATATCTGTGAAATTTTGGTGTTGGATGTTTTGACCGAGGTTGTAAGCAGAGTTACAAAATCTTGGCCCAAGGCAGTCTTTGCGAGAAATGCCGGAACGGTTCCTGGATTTTTAACACCAAGTTTTGAGCAGACAAAATTTACAAACTCTGAGAAAATAACAGGTGTAGAATCAGTTATTACAAATGACTGGCCTGCTTGGTTTTTTTCTGCAATTGCAACAAGAGCAGACACAACATCATCTACATGAACAAAACTTCGATAATATTTGCCGGAGCCTGGAATCCTAAATGAGTTTCTCTCGAGTCTCTCAACCATCATCGATTTGAACCATCCGCCATTCCCGTAAACATCCCCAAGATATGCAACAGCAAGTGGAATCCCATACTGCCTGCAGTTTTCTTCAAGATATTTTTGTGCCTCTAGTCTAATCTTGGCATATTCCGTGTTTGGGTTAAGTTGCGTACTCTCATTTATCGTGTTTCCTTTTGTATCGCCAAACACTCCAAGACCTGACACATAGATGAAAAACTTCGCCTTGTCCCTTACTTTACTGAAGAGGTTTACTGTTCCGTCATAGTTTACTCGCCTTTGTAGCTTTTTGTCTTTCTCGCCAGGCCAGAGGGCAGCCAGATGATACACTATATCATAAGAATTGTCTGGGAAATCAAAATCAGGATATGTAAGATCTCCTGTCACTTGACTAACCTGTGGGTTAGTCTTTCCTTCGCGTATCAGCGCGGTTACAGTATCTCCCCGCTTGACAAGCCTATCAACAAGCCTCGAGCCGATAAATCCAGTGGCTCCAGTAACAAGTACTGCCAACAAATCTATCTAGGGTTTTATCGCTTTAAGGTTTGACCTCAAGTACATAAAATGTACAACCAAAAATTAAATCAGACGTTAATCTTCTTGTGACCTAATGCAAACATGTCCCAAGTGTAAGACCAAGATCGAGATTCAAAAGACATTCAATCAGAAAATCCTATTCAGTTGTTCACACTGCAAGCTAGAAGACGTAATAGATTACAAAAAAAACATTGACGAGGCATATCTAGAGTTTCTACTAAAGTACGATAACGGCGAGATTCCAACAAAGAAAGAATCGCAATATCTCCTTGAAAACGAAGGCTTGCTTCAAAGCGAGGATGAGATAAAAAAGATGGTTGGGAAAGACAAGATAGATGAGCTGACAAGGTCAATCTTGTTTTCAAAGAAACATTATGTTTCACAATTCAGATCAATTGTAGAGCCAGACCCCGAGATGGGTTCTGCCGTTGAGGATTCTGGACTTAATGACAGCATAATAGAAGTGCTAAAGGCAAAAGGGATATCAAATTTTTACAAGTTTCAAGAAGACTCCATACATGACATAATGCTTGGAAGAAATATTGTCATAACTGCGCCAACTGCGTCTGGCAAGACAGAAGCCTTTGTGATACCAATCTTGCAAAAAATATCAGATATGAAGACACCTAAACATAATATACAAGCAATTTTTGTCTATCCTACAAAATCCTTGTCGCGTGACCAGTATCCAAAGATTAAGGAAATTGCACAAGGGTTAGGTCTTGGCACTGCAGTCTTTGATGGAGACACAAAAGACGAAGAAAGAAGAAAGATTTTGGAGACTCCGCCTGAAATTCTCATAACAAACTTTGATGTGCTGCATTACCATCTTTGGCACAGGACAAAGTTTGCCTCTTTGTTAAACACAGTAAAATTCTTGGCAGTTGACGAAGCGCATGTGTATTCTGGAATATTTGGCTCTAATGTTCATTATATTATCAAGAGGCTAAAGAGAATCTGTCCCAAGGTTCAGTTTGTGGCCTCGTCAGCAACCCTTGAGAACGCATTAACTTTTTGCCAAGACTTATTCGGAGTTGAGATGAGGCAGGTCAGGGGCTCTGGAAAGAAAGGGAGAATAGAATTTTGTATGCTTTTCCCCTCACTTGTAACCCAGCGTTCGTTAATGATTGACATATTAAAGAAACTTACCACAAAAAAACACAAGACCCTTGTTTTCAACAACTCGCACCTAAACTCTGAGCTATTAGCGCTTCAGGCAAGACGACAAAAGATAGACATCAAGGTGCACAGAGCAGGACTGATGGCAAACTACCGCAGATCAGTTGAGAATCTGTTTCGAAGCGACAAATTACTTTCAATTTCTGCAACTCCTACACTGGAGCTTGGAATTGATGTGGGAAATGTTGACGGTGTGATATCTTCCACCATTCCAATCAATCGTCTCATTCAAAGAATTGGCAGAGCTGCAAGAAAAGGTCAGGATGGATTTGCCTTTCTAGTACTTGGGAATGATCCGATATCACAATATTACAAGAATCACCCAACTGATTACTTTGAAGATATTGAACAAATCTACATTGACCCAAAGAATCCATTTGTTGAAGAGTTTCAAGTTCTTGCAATGGCATGCGACAAACCAATTACAAAACATGAATTGCCGGAACATCAATCTACAATTCAGAAACATCTCGATGTTGGCAATCTAGTGGTACTTGAAAACAGATACGTTCCAAATCTCGCACAAATAAAAAACCTTCTTGAAGAATATAGCATTAGAGGAATAGGAAAATCAATTGACATATTTCTTAACGGTAAAAAGGTTGGAGACAGAATACTTCCTATTGCTCTAGAAGAACTGCACCCATCTGCTATCTACTTTCTTGCAGGTACAAGATATAGGGTAAAAGAGATCGGATATCCAGAAAACATGTCTTGCAAGCTTGAAACCTTGCCAAGGAATTATCCATACTATACTAAAGCCCTTACAGAAGAGTGGCCCACAATTGAGACAATATACGAAAAGCGTAATGCAAATGGAATTGAGGCAGCATTCTGCAAGTTGCACATACAAAAGCGCGTTTATGGCTATGTCAATATCGAGCTTGGTCAAGAGCTGACTCAGGGTCAAAAAGTAATTTTGGAAAGACCGCTTGATTATGATTTTGTCACAAAGGGGCTTGTCTTCAAGGCTCCGAGGCCTCTAAATGAGATAAGCAGGGCTGAAAATGAAGAATACACAGAAGCTAGTGGGTACCACGCAACAGAACATGTAGTAATAGAAGGAAGCAACATGATAACAGGAGGCGTCTCTCAAGACCTAGGCGGTATCTCACTTGGTACATCCGGCCTGATCTTTGTTTACGACTCGGCAATTGGAGGGAATGGTGCAAGTAAAGCTCTTTTTGACAGGCTTGAAAAGGCATTTGAACGGAGCTTGCACATTGTAAAGGAATGTCCTTGTAAAAACGAGTCAGGTTGTCCGAGATGCACATTTTCCTATAGATGCGGCAACAATAATGAGTACCTCCACAAGATGGCAGCTGCTGAGATTCTTCAGCGAGTTGTTGTTGGAGAAATAACGGAGATAACAGAGCCTACAGAGGGAGATAAGCCTCTTGTCTAAAACTGCATTGGTCTTGAATTATTTCATTTTAAATGATACAAATTATTAACATGGTTTTAGAATGAAAAACATGGAAAAGGTCGCAATTGTGACGGGTAGCTCAAGTGGTATCGGCTTTGAGACCGCACTTGCACTAGCAAGAGACGGCTATTACACATATGCCACAATGCGTGACACAAAAAAAGGTAAGACAATTCTAGATATTGCAAAAAAAGATGGCTTGAAGATTGAAGTCTTAGAAATGGATGTAGACAGAGAAGAGACGATAAAAAATGCCGTTAACAAGATAGTTCAAGACAAAAACAGAATAGATGTTCTTGTAAACAATGCAGGATATTTTCTTGTAGGATGCTTGGAAGACCTGACACTCAGAGACGTCAAGGCTCAGTTTGAGACCAACTTTTTTGGCGTGATAAGAACCATACAGCAGGTCCTACCCACCATGCGCAATCAAAAATCAGGAATCATAGTAAACGTGAGCTCCGTTGCGGGAAGGATTGGTTTTCCAGTAACGCCTGCATACATTAGCTCAAAGTTTGCCCTAGAAGGACTATCAGAGTCTATGCGATACGAGCTCGCACCCTTTGGGATTAAGACGATAATCATTGAACCTGGAGTTGTAAAGACTAATCTCTTTGCGTCACTTAAGAAAACTACCAAGCCTGACTCGGTATACAAGGATATAACTGAAAAGGTGATGCAGGGCCTGACAATGATGTCTCAGATGGCAACTCCTGCTCAAGAGGTTGCAAGGACTATAGTAAATGCAGTCAAGGCCGAGAATCCATTGCCAAGGTATCCGGTAGGCAATGACGCTGTGATGTTTCTAGAAGCCAAAAAGAACAAGACAGATATCGAGTTTGAAAATTATATAAAAAAGGAACTTTTTGACTAGGTTTCATCAAGATAGCCCATCCTTTTGGCATCTCATATAACATTGTTCAAAAATTATATGAATTATTTACATTATTTTTGAGTAGATTGATATAAGTCGTAAAGTCAATTTTTGTCAAAGTCAACAGATTTAGGTAAAACAAGATGATATTGAAAAATGAAATGGAAGACACTACAACATAATGGCATAGCATTTCCGCCCCCTTTTGAGTCAAAGGGAATTGCAGTCAAGATAAAGGGAGAGAAAGTCTCACTAAGCCTTGATGCAGAAGAGATGGCTTACCAGTGGGCAAAAAAGAAGGACACGCCTTATGTGAAGGACACAACATTTCAGAAGAATTTTCTTTCTGATTTCGTAAAGATTCTTCCAGACAAATACAAAAAGATAACATTTTCAGATATTGATTTTTCAGACGCGTTCAAGGTAGTCGATAAAGAAAACGACGCAAAACTCTTGGTAACAAAGGAGGAAAAAAAGAAACTCGCAACAACAAGAAAAGAGATCAAGGAGAAGATGAAATCAGTATACGGTAAGGCCATGATGGACGGCAAGGAAGTCGAGGTTGCAAACTGGATGGCAGAGCCACCAGGTCTTTTCATAGGTCGCGGGGATCATCCTCTACGAGGAAGATGGAAGCCAAGAATAACAGAGAAAGACGTCACATTGAACCTTGGCAAGGAAGCAAAGGTCCCATCTGGGAAATGGGGTGAGATAATTCATGAGCAGGATTTCATGTGGCTTGCAAGTTGGGAGGATAGGTTAACAGAGAAGAGAAAATATGTCTGGCTCTCAGACACCTCAGACCTCAAACAAGAACGCGATAAAATGAAGTACGAAAAGGCAACCAAGCTTTCAGAGCATATCGACAAAGTTCTCGATGCCATAGTCAAAAAAATGTCAGATAAGGACGAAAAGGTGAGAAGCGTTGCCACTGTAAGTTACTTGATTTACAAGACAGCAATGAGAGTAGGAGATGAAAAAGATCCAGATGAGGCTGATACTGTTGGTGCCACCACTCTAAGGGTGGAACATGTCAAGCTAAAACCTAATGTAATAGAGTTTGATTTCCTTGGAAAGGACAGTGTTCGATGGCAGAAGCCTCTGCCCGTTGAGGAAAAGGACAAGGTCTTTTATGAAAACATGAGAAAGTTAACAGAAAAGAAAAAACCTGATAATCTCATATTTGACAGCATTACGTCAAGACATGTAAACGAGTTTCTAGGAAATGTGGTCAAGGGACTCACTGCCAAAGTTTTCAGAACATATCTTGCAACAAATGTTGTAAGAAATTACTTGAAGAAAGTTGATGATCTTGACTCTAAATCGGAAAACATCAAGATATATCATGCAAAACTCGCAAACCTAGAGGCTGCCATAACATGCAACCACAAAAGAACCATACCCAAGAACTTTGAAGAATCACTACAAAAGAAAAAAGACGCGTTAAAGAACCTCAAGGAAAAAGCCACAAAGACTGAGAAGCAAGCAGAAAAGCAAAAACAAAGAGAAGAGAAGATGAAGCTAACCATAGAGCTTACAGAAAAGACTAGAGATTATAATCTTGGTACATCTTTACGCAACTACATTGACCCAAGGGTTGTCAAGGCATGGTCAGATGAAGTTGGACTTGCATGGGAAAAACTTTACACTAGTGCGTTGCAGAAAAAATTCCAGTGGGTCGCAAAAGTAGACATCAACTGGAAAGAGATCTCTCAAGCATAAGCAGAGTGAAAACTTGTGACATTTTGTAGTATATTGAGTACCTCAAGGATTTTTGAGGAGTCATTCAGAAAATCGCAATGCAAACGTATTCTTGTTATATTTTACATTGATCTTTTTGTGGAACAGTTCATCAAATATACGCTCCAAGATTATCTTGTTGTATAACGACCAGTTCTTGCCAAGATCATGTTTCATAACAACAGTATGAGTTCCATCATCGGACATGTGACTTACCTGAACAGAAGAATTTACCATTTGAGTCTCAAACCATGACATGAATGTGTCAATGTTAAGCTCGCCTTTCATAAAGAGCGCAACATCGCGTACCTCATCCGTTCCTATAGTGCTTGCAATCTCGATCACTTCCTTTTCCTTTAGATTTTCAAAGATTTTAACAAAGACCGGTCTGTTAAGAGAGACAAGCCCGATTCTTGGCTGGTAAATGTCCCACTCGAGAAATCTCCTCATGGCCTGCGTTGCAAGTGTATTGGTGCTTACTTGATGTTCCTTTGCTTCATTTTGTAGTTTTGCGATGAGATCTTCATCGAATCTAAACGTGATGGTAGCTGTCTTTTTCCTTACCACATCCGGATCTCGCATGAGCTATGTATGGGTTTTCGATATTTAAGAAATGATTAACATTGTAAGTGAAAATCTGATGATTTTTGTCTTACATTGTGTACCCAGATATTTTATGTATGTTTTGACAATACAATATCATGGTAGAAATCAATGTCAAGGTACAAATCGACGCACCCATTGAAAGAGTGTGGGATGTCGTATCAAGAGTTGATGAGGATCCAAGGTTTTGGAATCTCATGAAAGCTATACGAAACATCTCAAAAAGTGAGAAGGAAATAGTTCGACAAGTCACCTTAGGTAAGACCGAAAAATGCAACCAGAAAATAACTTTCTTGCCAAAAGAAGCAGTTCATGTCCTTTGGACAAAAGGAGTGATAACAGGAGAAAAAGACATTGTGTTGACATCTCTTGGTAACGCAACGCTTCTTGAGGTCAAGATGGATTACAAGATCTCTGGACCGGCTCGCTTCTTCCCAGGAGCAATCACAGATGATCTACATCTGGAAGCTGAAATGGCGGTTGAACTGATAAAGGAAAAAGCAGAGGGAAAACCTCACTACATTCCTATGGAAGAGCGAAAGATGTGGGCCGACCTAATACGTGGATAGAATCAGAAAGATTGTCAAGAGAAAACAATTTTACTGATTTAAATTGTTTCATGAAAGTATGAAATGGTCCGGCTCAGACTAATTCTTTTTGTTTTAAACTAATTTTTGTAAAGCATTTTCTTCTACGAGTACATTTAATTGCATGTGGAAATTAGGCGTAACTTATGCCGGGGTAGCTCAGCCTGGCCTAGAGTGCCAGTCCACATAAAGGGTAATACTCATAATCTGGAGGTCGTGGGTTCGAAACCCACCCCCGGTATACACCTCAACCGCATTTCTGAGGATATTTTCACAAAATTCATGAAAGACAGGATTTTGATTTTATCTTATTTTCAAACGTGATAATTAGCCATTTTCTTATATACAATTGTTGAGACCAGTCGAAATAACTTTGGCAAAGAAATGCGAGATCTGTTCAAAAAAAATTTCAAATCAAGATGTTACTCATTGTTCAGAAGAATGTCTTCTTAAGAGCATAGAAAAGAGCAGACCATTTGTGCCTTACAACAAAAAAAATGAATCGTTTAAAGATGATTATTGATAGTATTTTTCAAACATAGAGTCAAATGTATCTTAATGCCTAGCTAATCAAACGAATAATCTATTCAAGGAAGTGGATATTTTTCTCCAGGTTTGCATATATGGTCTCCACATATTTTTACTAGAGGATGGGATATCGTAATATGATGGTGAGCGTAATCACCTCCTATTTCTTCTATGCCAAGTCCAATCGTGTTCAATCCTATTGCGAACACGAAAAGAGGTAGAATCGAAAGTGCCATAATCTGTTTTGCGGTTGTCATTACAAACATTAACCCTGAAATCTTATTTTAGGATCTGGTAAATTACTATCTTTGATTATCATCCATGGATTGCAAATTTCCCAAAACTGGAAAAGTATAACGTCTAAAAATAGTACTCCCGGCTATGGATTTTTAAGATTCAGGACTATTTTATAACAAGTACTGGAATTTTGGACTTGTGTACGACTGTATTTGCTACACTTCCCAAGAAGGCTTCTTTTACAGATCCTAATCCTCTTGAGCCTATCACAATTAGATCGAATTTTTTGCTAGCCGCAAATTCTGGTATTAGCCATGATCCATTGCCATAGAGCAATTTTTCATTTAATACAATACCATTTTGAGCCGCAATTTTTTTTGCGTCCGCCATGAATTTTTTTGCCTGTTTTGTGGTCTCATTTCTGAGAGGTGTCAATATCCTTCCAGGAAATCCAAGATTCATAGAATACAGCGGAATGACGCATAATGCTGTAATTGTTGCATCACATTGTCGTGCCAAATAGATTGCCTCATTCAATCCCCTCAAGGAATTCTTTGAACCGTCAATAGGCACCAAGATTTTCTTAATTTTTTGTTTCATCAAAACCACCGGTTTTCATCAAGTACTGTTTCATTTCTTTGCCTTTAAAATTATTCATTGATGACTCTTTCCCATTATTACTTAAAAACCCGTTATTTAGTTATCAAAGGTGGAATTCGAATATTTCCTTAAATGAATAATAACTAAATCTAATTTATGTTTGCGCACATTATGGTTCCCTATGACAATTCAGAGCCGGCCAACAAGGCTCTTGAATTTGCAATAGACCTTACAAAAAAATACAGTTCAAAGTTGAGCGTTATTGCATATGTTCCTTTGAATCTTGATTATGCTGAGGAAGGCACATCGTATATTGAGACTGTGAAACTTCTCAAAAGTTCTGCTGCAAATTCACTTTCGAAGTTAGAACCAAATTTGAAAGAAGTTCCGTACGAGTTAAAGGTGATTGATGGCATATCAGTTGTAGAAACTCTGTTATCATATGCAGAGATGCATCATGTAGACATTATTGTGATCGGTTCAAGAGGATTAGGAGGATTCAAAAAATTGCTACTTGGAAGTGTGGCAAGTGGAATTTCACAGCACTCAAAGTGTCCTGTGTTGATAGTAAAATAAGAATTCCAAATGCATAACTCAATTGAGACAATAATGACTATTTGATTAACATTACAGCAACTTTGGACTTGCTTAATACATAATGAGATACGCTGCCAAGAAAAATTTTCTTAAATGTTCCTAATCCTCGAGCGCCTATTACAATTAGGTCTACGCCACGCGTGTTCGCATATTCAATTATCTCATGTCCTGGATCACCTACAAGTATCCTGCTATGAAATGGAATAGAGTTTTTGAGTGCAAGTTTATTTGCCTGCAAGAGAAACGATGGCTGCACTTCTTCTGATTTTTTTCTTGGTGTTCCCTTTTGAAGTGTATGGATTACATAAATTGCAGTAAGAGACGCCTCATGTTCTTTTGCAAGATGAATAGCAGTCTCTAGTCCTCTAAGAGAGTTTTTTGAGCCATCCAACGGTACTAGGATCTGGCTTATTTGTTTATTCATGTACTCCACAAATTAATGACATGGTCTCGCCATCTTTATCATGCGCCAAGGCCTTGCCTGATTCTTCCTGCGGATTTAATGAAAATACTGCCTTTGGTTTGAACATGATAACTGCTGGTTGTTTATTTTGGCTTAGCCGTTCAAACACTTTTGCAGATGTCTTACCAGTGACAGAACGCGATATTGTCTCAATAATTTTTGTTCGTTTGTTTGTATCTGTTATGAAACTTACTTTGCCTTTCATCTGGTATCCCTTTAATTTTTCCTTATCAAAAACAGCTACACTTACCCAAGGTATAACTTGAAAGTTTCCCTGTGATTTATGTTTGAAAAAATCAAGCCAATAAATGGCATCATCTACAAAGTAAAACGCAGTTCTTGGAGAAATATTTGCTATGCCGTTTGGATCGACCGAGCCGACAACTACGAATTTTTGTTGTTTTAGGAGTTTTTGTACATCTTCTGGAATTGTAACCATATTGATCTTTTTCCAGCTCTTTTAATTAAAGTATAACATGTGATTCTCTTTACTGATAATCTCCATTCTCATTATATAAGATAAATTAAGATTGTATATCATGAGATTTTCTGTTGCAGTACTACTCACTATAATCTCGTTAGCTACACTATGCAACATAGCATATGCAGAATCAAGCTTCGATCTGAAGGGAAGCGGAGCTGCGGTAATGGGTGGCAACACTCCAAAAATGTACCAATCGGTATTTCGAATGACATTGACCAATCAGTCATCTATTTCCAAAGGAACATTTTTGGTATATGGAAATGATATATTTTTACACGCTCATATATTGCCACAAAACTGGTCATTTTCATATGATACAGATGGATCTTTTCATGGAAATGGGCCAGTTCAGACAAACCAGGGGCAGTCTTTTACTATGACAATTGACGGGAGCAGAATTTTTGCCACAGGTACAGAATCGCTTTGGAAGGTAAGTGCAGACATGCAGAACAGTAACATCAGCATGATACTCAACTATCTCGTAACTGGATTGGACCCTCTTCCTACACTAGGCGTAACTGAAAATGCCACTGTAATTATTCCGAATGGAAACTCTGCTATTGCCAACAAAGGCTTCTTCGTACCCCTAAACCTTGAGGTAATGAGAGGGACTACGGTGACATGGCAGAATGAGGACAATATTGGCCATGTAATTCAGAGTCAAGACGGCCATGGAAACTTGGTATCTATGTTTAACAGTGGCATCTTAAACACAGGAGACACTTTCAGTTACAAGTTTGTGAAACCTGGAGTGTACAATTACTTCTGCACAATACACCCATGGAGAACCGGTGTTGTTACCGTTTCTTAATTTTTTTCAAAGTCGGTAAAAAACAATTTGATTTGAAACTATATCGGTCATAAATAAAATGAATTGATTGAAAATCATTATTGAAAATTAGGTAGATCTAATATATCCATTAAGTAAATAGAATTGCTATTGCGTCTCAAAGTAGATATCTTAGGGATAGAGTCAGGTGGAAAACCGATTGTATTTCTCAATAAATCAGACTCGGACGAAATTGGAATTAGAGCATCGGGCAGAATTATTGTCACTTACAGAAGAAAAACAGTTACAGCGATAGTAAATACCACGACATCAATCAGTCATGGATTCATAGGAGTAAATGAGGAAGTAAGACATCTGCTTGGTGTTAAACAAAATTCGGTTGTAGATATCGAAGTAGCCACTTTTCCAAAATCACTTCAATTCATCCACAATAAATTGACTGGCAGGAGATTGATGTATGACGAGATTTCCGAGATTGTAAAAGACGTCGTACAGGGAAATTTGAACGAGAATGAGATCTCTGCCTTTGTTACTGCGTTAAGCATGGAAGGGCTTGACATGGATGAGGCAACAGGTCTAGCTTTATCGATGGTTGAAACTGGAAAACAGTTGGATCTTCGAAAGAAAACAATTGTAGACAAACACAGTATTGGCGGCGTCCCAGGGGATAAGACAACTTTGCTTGTAGTTCCCATCGTAGCTGCCATTGGTCTAACAATACCAAAGGTTTCATCAAGGGCAATCACATCTGCCGGTGGTACTGCGGACAGGGCTGAAACTCTGATGCCTGTAGACCTTGGAATATCAGAGATGAAACGTGTGGTAGAAAAAAGTAACGGTTGCATCGTGTGGGGAGGTTCTTTGGACCTTGCACCTGCTGATGACATTTTTGTTAGAAGTGAGTATTCTCTGTACATCGATCCATTGTTGTTACCATCTATAATGAGCAAGAAAAAAGCTGTTAACGCATCACACCTTGTCATTGACATACCGACGGGAAAGGGTTCAAAAATGCAGACGGTTGGAGAGTCGGACTTTCTAGCCAAAGAATTGATAGAACTAGGACGAAGGCTTGGGATACATACACATTGTGTATTGACTAATGGAGAAAAACCAATAGGACTTGCCATAGGACCATCACTTGAGGCAAGAGAGGCTCTCTCAGTATTGATGAATAGAGCATCTGCGCCAGATCTTATAGACAAGGTTTGCCATATAGCAGGCAGCATATTTGAGATGGTTGGCAAAAAAAACGGCTACAACCTAGCAAGAGATGTTTTGCACAGTGGCAAGGCAGAACTGAAAATGAGAGAAATAATAGGTCTTCAAGGCGGAAATTCCAAAATACAAATTAAAGATCTTCCGGTAGGCGAGGAAAAGGTAGAGGTCAGGGCAAAAAAAACAGGTAAAGTTTTGTGGATGGATAATTTAACATTAATCGAACTTGCACGTGCTGCAGGAGCTCCAAAGGACAAGGGAGCTGGAATTCTCTTCAGTAAAAAAATTGGCGACTGTGTAAAAACAGGAGATGTGTTGTATACAGTTTATGCGGAAAAGTCAAGAAAGTTGTCAAGATCAATTGAGATTCTTTCAGATGTCGAACCGTTTGGCATAGGTGACTATTCAGAGATGTTCATACACAAGATTAAAGATTCCTCAGCAATCAAGAGATCATTCATGATGGAAAGATAGATTGCAATGAAGACTCTAGAGCAAGTCACAAAAGATATAAGAGAATTTAGGGTTCAAGGGGCAAATCAAATTGCACTATACGGACTATCTTTTTTAAAAGAGGTTGGTCTCAAGCATGGGTTTGGAATAAAGTTCAGGACTGCATCACTACACTTGGAAAAGGTGCGACCAACAGCAGTAGTCCTTCACAACTGTATAGAAATAGTGAGATCCGAACCAAAAATATCTATAATTGATGGTTTGATTGATACGCTTCA
>JAWOLM010000051.1:0-4250 GCA_033853455.1 Nitrosotalea sp.
TGTTTCCATTTACTACTATTACATCAAAGACATTTAGGTTTGGCACCATGCTTCCACTTGATACTACATAAAATGGATTTTCAGTTCCAAATGTTACTCTCAACCCAACCCAAATTATTGCAATTCCAATAACCACAATTATGATGTCTTTTACAAAACCTGATGTAGCACGTTTTTTCAATTATAATTTGTCCTCTAAGTTCGTAAGATAAATCTTGCTTAACAATGTCCTGTTACTTTAGTTTATTTCCGCAACTCTCGCAGAACTTTGAGTTAGGACTGTTTGTAGTTCCACACTTGGAACATCTCAACTCATTACTTACCTGTCCCCCAAGAAGAACGATCTCACCTATCTTTCGTATCTCTTCCCACTTTACTGTGGAACTTGTGCCGTCATTTCTTGTTATTACAAGAATGATTCCAGATTGTCCTGGCTGGATTCCTATCTCTTTTACAACTCCAACTCTTCGCGCTTCAGAGTCGTATACCGAAAGACCAGTAAGCGAATTAAAGGTCTTGACACCTGCGCTTTCTGGTGCTTGAGATGATTGTTGTGATTGTGTAGACGAAGCATATGAAATTTGGGCTGCATCTTCTGGTCTTGCAAGTCCAACTTCGGCCATCTCATTTGGTTTGCTAAAATTTCTATATTCTGCAAGAATGGAACCGCATGTAGTACAAATGTACTGACCCTTTTCCAAGAGAACCAAGTTCTCGGCCACCACCTCATTTGGCGATTCATATTCTATCTTTGGACTTCCCTCGTATTCTTTCTCGCAAGTGTTGCAATAATATTTTGAAATCTTCTCCGAGTCTAGGCGACCAATTGGAGCCAAGAAAAGATCAGGTCCACCCAGATTTCCCTTTCTTTGTTGATCATCGTTAACAGTTGCCATGACGTATCCTCCAGAACCTCTGAGTTTTTTTAAGCGCAATTCACCGCTCATGTCTCTTGTCTATAAAAAAGTCATTTAAGTATGTATATGATGATATTGATTGGTCAAATCTCTAATACGTACAGCGATAACGGATTATACAATTTTAAAAAATTGCTCGCATTTTTTCAATAATTTGGAAAGAGTTAATAGAGACAGTCAATAAGCTTAATCAAAAATAATGACAGAAATTTACAATAACATTTCTCTGTCGTTTTCAATAAAAAAGATGATGAATAAAGTTGACAAAATTTGAAGAACTAGGGATAAAGAATCCGATACTTACAGCACTAAGCGAGATCCATTTTGACGAACCATTTCCAATTCAAGCAGCCTCAATTCCAGTATTGCTCTCAGGACAGGATGTCATTGGGCAAGCACACACTGGAACTGGAAAGACTGCGGCCTTTTCACTGCCGATAATTCAGACAATTGTTCCAAAAGGTGGAATTCAGGCAATTATTCTTGCACCAACAAGAGAGCTAGCGGTACAGATAACTGGCGAGATTCAAAGATTCTCAAGATACTCCAACATCAGATGTGTAACAGTATATGGAGGCCAAAGCATCAACGTGCAGCTTGACGAGCTGTCACGCGGAGTAGAGATTGTTGTTGCAACACCAGGCAGACTAATTGACCACATAAAACGAGGCTCTGTGAAGTTAAACAACATCAAGTATGTTGTACTTGACGAGGCAGATACCATGCTTGACATGGGATTTATTGAGGATATACGATTTATTTTGGATCTTGTCCCAAAACAACACATAACCTCCCTATTTTCTGCGACAATGCCTCCTGAGATTCTCATGCTTGCAGAAAAGTACATGAAAAACCCACAAAGAATCTTCATTGATGCCGATGATCTTAGCGGCGAGGGAATAGAGCAGGCATTCCTAGTAATAAAAGACAGAGAAAAGACTGATTATCTCTTGAAATTTATCAAAGAGAACAAAGCGGGACAGACAATTGTCTTTTGTTCAACAAAGGATAGAACAAGACGAGTCGCACATGAGCTTGAAAAGGCAAGCAAGCTTACCGTTGTCTCAATTCAGGGAGACATGTCACAGTTTAGGAGAGACAAGGCCATGTACATGTTTAGAAAAGGCAAGGCAGACATTCTTGTTGCAACCGATGTTGCGGCAAGAGGAATTGATGTTCCCGAAGTAGCACTTGTCATAAACTATGACGTGCCAAGCCATGACATGGTGTATTTCCACAGAATTGGAAGAACTGCAAGAGCAGGTGCAAAGGGAAAGGCCATAACACTTGTTTCTTATTCTTCAATTGGAGATTTCAAAGCAATCTCAAGCCAAACGAAGGTTCCAATGCGCGATCTAAACAAGGAACTTGGAATAGAGGTAAAGATACCAGATCCATTGAAAAGAGAAATGCCACAAAGAAGAGGATATGGCAGATCTCGGGATTGGGGAAGACGAGATGACAGAAGAGATGGAAGGCGAAGATATGGACATGGCGGCGGTAGAAATTATTACGGCCTAAAAAGCCGCTGGTAAAAAGCGTTCAATATATTTAGGGAGACAATCAATTGATAAAGTATGGATAAAGCAAAACCTGTTAACCAACAAAACTGGGAGGGCGAAGTAATAAATTCAAAGGTTCCAGTCTTTGTAGATTTTTGGGCCGAATGGTGCGGTCCGTGTAGAATGGTAGGCCCTGTTATCGAAGAGCTTGCAGGTGAATATGCAGGAAAGGTTAACTTTGTGAAGGTAAACGTTGATGAGAACAACGAACTTGCATCAAAGTATAACGTGTTTAGCATACCGACGCTAGCCTTATTCAACAAAGGTCAGATAGTTGCACAGCAGGTAGGCGCAGCATCAAAATCTTCGTACAAGGGCATGATAGACCGCGCACTTGAGAAAGCCTAGAACAAAACCCTACCTATCTTTTTTCGATTTAAATTAAATACAGGGCAGAGAGAACAATTTTCATGTCATTTGGAGAAGTCGATACACTTACACTCCTATTTGACAAGCTACAAAATTTACTCAACGATACACAAGGTTACTATGAATCATTTCTTGATGCAAACGGAATGTACAAGCAAGGGAAATTGTCAGACAAGGAATTTTTTGAAAAACTTGGAGATTATGTTGTTGCCTATTCTGCACTAGAATTTCTCTCAGTGAAAGTCATCTTTGAATTAAAAAAAGTACTTGACAAATCTGGAGGTCAAGGTGGTTTGCCAAGTGGAGGCACCATGCCTAGCGGAATGAGTTTTGGAGGAATGCAGGCCTCCCAAGTGACGGCGGCTACATTACCGGGGGCAGGACGTCCACCATCTGTGATCTCCGCCGCTTCTGCATTTTCAACACCTGGAGTTTTGCCTACACCTGATCCTTCGCTTTTGCCAAAAGGCCCGTCTAGTGCAGGCCCAACATGTAACTCATGCGGTGCGCCTATCAAGACAACATCAAAGTTTTGCACAAAATGCGGAAATAAGATCTAGTCTTGATTTGCGCCACACTCTGTACAAAACCTAGCGTTTGCAGAAAGTTTCGTTCCACATTCTGAACAGAACTTGGCGCCAGAACCTATCTCTTCTCCTATACCTCCATAAAGGCTGCCGCTCATGGTCTTGACGGCTCCTGTTGGAACAAACTTGTCATCATCCACGATAGCTACTGGAGCAAAGTCCTTCTCTTCTACAAACGCCATTATCCTTGGCATCTGCTGACCTGGATTTTTTGAATCTGGGACCATATCGCCAAGCCAGAAAGCAAATCTCATTAGGGTAAGTTCTGGTGTCGAAAATGTCAACGTGTGGTTTGACATATAGTCTTCCGCAGCCGTCTTTCCATTGAATACCTTCATCACTTGAACTAGTTACAATGGATGTATATTGTTTTTTATAACAGAATTTGATAAACTCATTTTGAATTCTTGTCTGCCTTTAGTCTCTCCTTGCATTTGGGGCATATTGGCCCATAATCACGATTTATACTTACAATAATTTTCTTGCAGTCAAGACAATAGTAATAGTTTGTCATCTGATATCTAATCTACACAGCTTCTTCTATCTCTTATCCAAAAGGTGGACCGAGGGGGATTTGAACCCCCGACATCCTCGTTGCGAACGAGGCATCACTACCACTAGACTACCGGCCCTTTTGTTATCAAGAATGGTATCCGCTTTTATTCATTTACTCAAAGCATAATACTGGGATTTTTGCAAAGTTTACGATGACTTTCGATGCGATAATTCTCAATTCGCATGTAGTCCTACCGAGCGGCATTGTTGATAAAAATATTGTAATAGATGAAGGAAAAATAGTCGGACTCACAAATGAG
>JAWOLM010000052.1:0-2686 GCA_033853455.1 Nitrosotalea sp.
TGCAGTCAGCAGCTCCTCTACCCTTTTGCGACGAGTTTTTGGTTCAACATCCCACATCATCCCGTATTTTTCAAGCGACCTTTCCACAGTAAGGTTTGGCTCGTAGCTTGGCTGCTGCAGTACAACGCCAATCTTTTTTCGCACCGCAAGTGGGTCAGTCGACGCATCAATTCCAAGTATGCTTATCTTGCCGCTCGTTGTCGGAATCAATGTAGTCAATAGTTTAATCGTTGTAGTCTTGCCTGCCCCGTTTGGTCCCAAGAATCCAAAAATTTTTCCCGATTCGACAGAGAGATCGATTGAATCTACTGCAACAACATCTCCGTATGATTTTGAAAGGGATCTTGCCTCTATGCAGAGCATTTAGGAATGGTTCATGCCCTTCTACTTATTTATCTACTGTACAGAAAAATTTCTTGATCGCATATACTCAAAAATTCTTATTAACACAAGATTCCAACAGTTTTTGATTTGTCCGAATTTGATTCATTGTTAAATAAACTATTAGAGCAAAAACCCGAGCTCTCAAGAAAGGATATCGAGGAGCTAATCCAGAAAAAGAAGGAAAAGATTGGAGCAGGATATCTAACAGACCAGGGCGCGCTCTTTCTTATCGCATCAGACCTTGGAGTATCGTTAAGCGAGCCACTCAAGGTAGAGATGGGCCTCAAGGATATCTACGTTGGCGCAAAAGAGATTACACTTGAGACGCGTGTAATGAACGTCTATCCCGCAAGGCAGTTCTCACGAAAGGATGGCTCACAGTTTATGCTAAGAAACATGACAGTATATGACGGAGAGCAGAGGGCAAAGGTAAAGCTATGGGACGAAAAGGCAAACCTACCTGGAATCGAGAACCTAAAACCGGGTGATCTGGTCAAGATAATCAAGGCTTATGTAAAATCCGACCTCAAGGGCAACCCGATAATCAATGTAGGTTCAGGCTCGACTGTAGAGCCAAACAATACCCAGTCCAAGATACCAAGCCTTGATGATATCACAGACGATGTATCAAACGTAAAGGAGAACCAGCAGAACTTGGTAGTATCTGGAATCTTGGATGGTAACGTTCGTGTTACAGAGTTTAAAAATTTCAAGGGAGAGCAGAGCAAGGCGTTGCAGCTAAGACTAAAAGGAAATGACGGAACAATTATCCGAGCAGTGCTGTGGAACAAGAACGAGGATTCCATCCCAAAAGTTGTAAACGCTGGTGCAAAGGTAAGATTGATCGGCGTCAACACAAAGACAGGCCAGATGGGCCTTGAGCTGCACGGAGACGAGGGAACTGTACTTGAGATGGAGGGTGGAAAAGAGATCACTCCAGTTGTTGCAAGGATTCTTTCTGCAACAAAGACAGATTATGGAAGCAGGATGTTAGTGGCAGTACTTGAAGACAAAAAAATTGTAAACATTGCAGACGCGTCATCGATTACATCAGATCTCAAGTCAGGCGATGTCATAGAATTTTTGCCATCAAAGATGTACGGAAGCTCAATTACTATAGAGCAGAGCTCAAACGTGAAAAAAGTAGACAAGCAAAATATCCCAACTCTTGCAGAATCTAGAACAAAGATCAGGGATGTAAAACCATCTGATGGAATTTACTGCATAGAAGCTATCATACTAAAAGCTCCGCAAAAACGAGAGGTGCAGACAAAGACGGGTGAGTCAGTCTTGCTCTCAGAAGCATTTGTCGAGGACGATACAGGCCAGATATGGCTCAAGGGTTGGCGAGCACAGGCAAGACTGCTCGATCAGTTTACCCAAGGCGAGATAATCAGCATCACAGGAGTTACTGCAAAGCCAGGGCTTGAGGGAAGGACAGAGGCATTTCTCACGGCATATTCTGTTGTTACAAAAAAGAACTAGTCATTCTTAAGGCTGGGAATGGACACATCGGTTAAAAACAGTCCCTGATGTAACAACTATGAATTAGAAAAATGGAAGAGCCTTCTGTTACAAACTTGATTCTTCTTGCAGCTCATCTTCTAGTGGGCTTTACACTTGTCTTTTTTGCAGCAAAAGCATTCAAGAGAACAAAATACCCGCCCATGATACTTTTAGCCATAGGTTTCACATTGGTAGTCCTTGGTGAAACTGTAGTAGAGTATGGCGTTGCCTTCCTTGAAAACGAGGGGCTACAGAAAATAATCGAGGAGAGTTTTGAGATTGCAGGATTCATTGTACTAATCATTTCTGTTAAGAAAAGCTGAAAATGACAACCGACGACGAAATTCTTTCCATACTTGCAGACGAGTACAGCAGAAAGATACTTTCCATCCTTACAAAAAACGAGCTTAACGCACAAGAGATTTCAGACAAGCTTGGAATTCCCACTTCTACAACATACAGGAAGATAAAAAATTTGGAAAGTCTTGAGCTAGTAAAAAAGACAAAGGTCATTCGAACACTTGAGGGCCTTGACGAGAGCTATTACAAGAGCCTTGTTTCAGGAATTGACGTGAAATTCAAGGACGGTGAGATCTCGTGCACGATTGAGAAATTTACGATGGATAAGAAAATACAAAGGCTCTGGGAAAAGTTCTCAGAAAAATAAAGCCCTATTTTGTTATCGCAATCTTTGTCTTGTTCCAGTTTCTCAAAAGCAAGAGAGATACAACAACAATGCCTCCTTGGCTTAGCTTGGATAGAATATCTATTGTTCCCACATCATCTTGTATTCCAA
>JAWOLM010000053.1:0-3855 GCA_033853455.1 Nitrosotalea sp.
TCCTACCATTTAATAATTTCAATACTAGCCAGCAACTTGAGGGACCGTAGTCTAGCTTGGTTATGATGCTAGCCTGGGGTGCTAGAGGTCGCCGGTTCAAGTCCGGCCGGTCCCACCATCAATCTCACCAAGTTTGTCATAATTTTCAATGCAGAAGCTAATGTCAATTTGGCAACCCGTCTTTTGAGTAAAATTACCAACTAATAGGCATGGGAAAAAGAAAATTCACCATAGACCTTGGCAATGAGAAGATAGAGGTTGAAGGCCATCAGCACAAGAATGTGGCAATAAAGTATCTCATGAAGAGGCGCAGATCCCTTCTTATGACACGCGACAAGGACAAGGTAGAAAAGCTGTATGCTACAGTTCCTCAGACCATCTCAATAGTTGGAGGACATGCAACAAAGACCTACAAGATAAACTGGGAACGAGAAGGTACGACAGAGTTTGAAGGCTCGCGTTTTGTGTTTACCCTAACAGAACTAGAAAACCCAATTCATGAGATCGCGTGCTAGATTTTCTTTTTAGACAAGTATCTTATGCAGATTCTCTGTAGCTTGGAAATCCCAAAACATCATGGTACGCTTTGGGAACCATTGGTTTGCATTGGTACAAAAGATCATTTGCAGCCTCATCAAGTACATAAGTTACTGCCCAGTCCTCTTCATTTCTAATCGACCTGCCAAACCCTTGTAACAGTTTCACAAGCGTTTGAGACTTGTACCACAAAGGAAACTTTTGCATCTTGATCTTGGTTCGCTTTTCACTCAAGTTAGGATATGGCGCCTTTGCGATAATTTGGAATCGAGAAAGATCATCTTTGAGGTCTACACCTTCCCATAATGACGATGATAGTAGCACGCCATTTTTGTCCTTTGCATGTTCTTGAATTATCTCGTCTTGTGTCATGCCATTCTCATTTCTGCTATGGCAAATTCTTATTCTGCGCTTATTTTTCTCTGAAAGATTGTTGTGTATGTCAATACAACGCTTTTCTGATGAAGTAAGTATGAGGCCTCGCTCATCTTGGTGTTCGGACAAAATTTCATCAATCTTTGTTATTACTGCGCGTTCGTCATTCCAGCTTGACGAATAACTAAGCTTTCTAATGTTAAGAAAATTGACTCTTCTTTTATCGGGAAGGAATGGTGATTTTGGTGTATCCACAAATGCAACCTTTGAGGGTTCAAGACCAGTGTTTTCGCAAAAGCTTGCCTTGTCAATTGTAGCAGACATGAACACCTGCGTATCAATGCCAAAAAATGTCTCAACATACTTTGAAATGTCTAGAGGTTTGATGGATAGAGATCTTAGATTTCCTCTCTCATCCAAGTAGGGATCATTTATGACAAAATTTTGTTTGTTTAACTCCAGTTCCACCTTGGCATTTGCCATCCTTTCGTAGCGCGACTCAAGCCTTGCAAGCGCAACATAATCTGGATTTCTCTGAAATGACCTACTTTCTTCCAATTCTTTGATCTGCTTTGAATACGATCTTGCAAGATCATCAAGCAACTGGATTACAAGATCAACATCATCAAGTGCGTAATTCTTGATATCAATGCCGCACTCTGTTATATGCGTATTATAGATATCAATGCCGATGAACTGTATTATCTGATCTTCTATCTTGTGAGCCTCGTCAAAGATTGCAATCGGTTTATTGATGTAATCTGCATATGCCTTTTTTCCAAATCGCATCAGCTGAAAATATGCAGCATAATTCCAGATCGAGTGGTCAGAAACTAATGCGCGAAACTTTTGTTCATAGTAAAAACAATACGGATTCTTGGAATGCGGTTCAAGCTCACCTATTCTTGGCTTGAACTTGCAAAACTCTTTGACCTCCTTTCCCTTGACTTTTACAGTCTCTTCGCATAATCCCTTTTCGCATGTTAACCCCTTTTGTACTGCTCTCTTGATCTCTCCTTGTGGTATTCCCTGATGCTCCATTAGCTTGAGGCATGCAAAATTGGATTTTCCCTTGACAGGGTTGAAGAACTTGAGATCTTTTGAGTACTGGTCTTGAAGTTGTTTTGAGGCAGTAATTACAAATGATTTTCCATAGTATCTTGATAATGTTGCAGCAATGAGGGATTTTCCAACTCCAGTTGGTGCGGAAAGAACCACAATTTTGTATCCAGACTTGAGTTGTTCTTCTATCAAGTGCAGAATGTCTTTCTGTATCTGCCTTGGAGCAAACTCTTCTGGAAAATGTTCTAAAACATTACTCATTTTTTCTCAGGTTTATGAAATCCTGCTTGTTTAGTACCTACTTAACTCATTGGAATTATTCAAAATGTAACTCTTGCTAGCTTTTGAAATTCAAAACTGACTAATCCGTATCTTATTTTCTAATTGATACAATAAGTTTGCCGTTTGCCTTGTCTCGTATGTTTACTTGTTGTGAATGAACCTGAAAGTAGACATGGCTCATAAGCTCTACTTCTTCCTTGCTGAGATCAGATTTGCCATTTGTTAACATTACCAAATTTTGCATTGCAATTCTAGTTTTAGGTGCACCGTGTTTTTTGATGAAATTATCTACAATATCACTAGTGTAGAACTCGGTTCTACGACGTATGGCCTCCTCTGTATCAAGCGATGCCGTGGGTTACTAATGTACACCCTTCCTAATAAGATCATCCAATCTTGTCGAATTTTTGAAGACTTTTCCACAAATACCATGTAGCTACGCTTCTGTATGGCTTCCATCTCCTACCAAGGTCTTCTACTTCATTTGGTTTTGGTAGTTCGGATAAGGAGAATGCTCTCTGCACTCCTTTTTGTAAACCAAGATCTTGAACAGGCAAAACATCTGGTCTCCCAAGCGAAAATATGAGAAACATCTCTGCGGTCCATCTGCCTATGCCCTTCACCTGCGTTAAATGCACTATTACTTCCTCGTCACCCATTTTTGATAATGTTTCAAGCTTGACCTTGCCTTGGTCAATTCTATTCGATAGATCTTTTAGATATTCAACTTTCATGCTTGAGAGTCCTACAGAGCGTAGCCTAGCTTTTCTAGTAGCAAGAATTTCAGATGCTGTGGGAAACGCTGGATAAAGATTCTTGAACCTATCATAGATTGTCTCTGCAGCCCTTGTAGCAAGTTGTTGTGATATTATTGATTCAACCAAAACAGCAAAGTGATGCCTTTTTCTCTTTAGCGTATAATCTCCAACAGAGGCAATAATTTTTTTCATTATCGGGTCTCTTTTGAGAAACCTCACTCCTTCGTGTTCTGTCATGTTAGTTTGGTTCAGGATGTATAGTTACAATGGCATTTTTAATTTGGTTCTTGATCTTTGATTCTATCTCAGAGACAATGTCGTGTACCTCTTCAATTGTAAGCTTGCCGTCAAAGGAACAGTCAATATCTACCTTGAAAATATCCTGAAGTTGAAATGTAATGACGCGGCCAATTTTTTTGACACTTGAATATTCATTGATAATATTAGACACCTGTTCCTCAATTGTAAGATCTTCTACAGGTGTACTTTTTGGAATTGATACGTAAGGCTCCAGGTGAATAGTAATATGATTTACATTTTCAACTGCTTTTTTTATCTGGTCTTCTATTTCGTCTGAAACTTTATGGGCATCTTCAAGTGGCATGTTTCTGTCCACCATTGCATGCAAGCTGATAAAGACACCGTCCTTTGCAATTGAATAACTGACATTGTGTATGCCTTCTACTCCATGAACCAGAGACGCTGCGTTATTTACGAGATAATCAATTGGAACATCCTTCCAAGTGGGTTCAAAGTGTACCGTGACCTTGCTGTTTGCAATGTTGTCCTTGATGTTTTTTTCCACATTTGCACTTATCTTGTGGGCCTCCTCAAAGCTTGA
>JAWOLM010000054.1:0-4127 GCA_033853455.1 Nitrosotalea sp.
GGATGTCAAGTTCTTGTCCTACAGTTGCCACGGTTGGAACATTTATCTTTTCTATCTTTGGGAGAGTTACTTGTTCAAATTTCTGCCAATAGCCAGCTCCAAATGGATAAGTTGGGTCGTCAAATGATTTTATTGTGATTGTTCTTGCCTCCGGTAAATAACTTTCAAGATAAAATGGACCGTTGCTTATCATTGCATTGCCATGTTCGTCTATCCAAGATATGCTAGAGTTGTATCTGAGGTTGCAATAGGTTGAATTCGCAAGCCCTCTCAGTGCTGGTGGCACATCGTTGTCTTTTTCGAACTGCTGAAGATTAGAACGCATGATTTGTGCATCCTTTGGAACTATGAGTGATAGCCAGTCAACATTTTTGCTTATAGTATCAGATCTAGAAAATGCTAGTTTGCCATCAGTGACAGATTTTTCCATCGCGTACATCATCTCCCATGGCATGCTAGGCCAAACTTGAGCCGAGTCTGCAATCTCGTTTTCATCAAAATGCCAATAGTCTTGATAGACTTCAATTGTATCATTATCAATAACCCGTATCCCAATCAAGGTCTTGGCAGCTTGGTTTGCCTTTGGAGAATATTCAGAATCAAATGTCTTAGTTTGAGATGCTTGATCAAAGCCCCACTGGTAAAGAAAATAGATTCCATATAGAACATCATTCATATCCATATAACTTCCGTCGTGCCAGTTACTAAATTTCATATGAAATGTGACTTTACTTGTTGACTTGACACCCTCACCCACTTGGATCCATTTTTGTTGTTGAGGATCCCACCGAATAGCATCACTTGGCACATTGAGCTTCCCCATAGGTCCTGCAGTCTCGACTTGCCAGTTGGTTCTTACCGGAATTGTAAGGCCAGTATACGGATTTTTGAAATCACCTGGATCGGTTAGTGAGGAGGACATTTCTTGACTGTATGTATCAGTAAATCCTGCTATTGGGTTCCACGCACCTTGATAGATCTTTGCAACACCAATTTTCAAAGTATCAGAGCCACCGCGTGAATTGATGGGGGTGAATCTTCCTGTTATACCTGCTCCAAAATCGTTGATTACTCCTTGGACTTTTTTATTTGCAACATATTGATCTACCTGAGATGCAAGAAAGATTCTTACTGATTCTTGTATGCCATCAACAACTCCCTCGTTTAGCAATGCGGCTCGTGTTTGAGCAGAAGTAAAGTTGCCAGAAAAAATTGCTTCAGATATAGAGTCGAGAGTAGAGTTATTGTAATTCCAGTAACTAGGATTGTTGAATCCTGGCATGTTTGAAAACCACGGAGAATACATTTGTGCAATGAGTACAGAATCATATCTTACAAATCCTCCAATGGTATATGCTTCGGTGTAAATGTTCCACTGCATATCAGCAGGATTAGATCCGTAAACTACCGAAAACGCTTTTGACAAGTCTCCGTAATCTTTCTTTACATCAAAACCAATTTTTTGCAACTGCGAGGCAAGAATTTCCCCTATGGATTTCCTTACTTGGTCATCATTTCTAATAAATATAGTAATTTCTATTGGTTTTGAGTTATAGTACCATTTACCATCAATTTTTTGCGCCCCTGTGTTTACGAGTGCATTTGATATCATTTGTTCTGCAAGGACTGGATTGTATTGAAAGTTAAATGACTGCAGCTTGCCTAAAATTAAAAGATAATCTGGATCATAGGGTTTGTATGCAGATATCATTGGAGAACCATATCCATTTAGTATCTCATCTACTATCATGTTTCTATCCACAAGATAGTTCAACGCAAATCGTACATCTTTTATTGAGAATGGATTGAATTTTGCAGACGGGGCAGGATTTACAAGAAGACTATATTCAGTTCCTGTGGATTGGAAGACGTTGAGACTCTGCCGCAATTGCGAATTTACTTGGTTCGACGGAATCGCAGAATAATAAATATCCAAATTTCCATTTTTTACCTCTTCTATGGCAGTGTTCGTATCAGAGTATTGAATAAACTCGACTTTGTTAACGTAAGTTCCTTTTTCTTCAAATGAAATCTTTGATCCTAAAATGAAGAGTGCTAGTATAACAACTAGCAATAGTTTCATGAATTGTTTTAATTTGAACTGTATTTAACCATGGTTTATTTAGATTACAATACAATGACGCAAACTTGACTTATAATTTTTCCATTTGTTGATATAACCTGATCTTTATCTATCATGATGTCATTTTATAAATGAGAGAGGAATAAACATTTTTTGAATCTTCAAACATTTGTTAGGGGAATACAAGGAGTAATTCCTGGCGGAATATCTGTAACAGATTTTGCAATGGTTACACAGACGAGTAAGGAGTTGGCACGTAAGATTTTAGACAACCTAATGCAGAACGGCATAGGTACCTTTGAAAATGGTCTTGTCCTATTTAGCGAAAATGATAGGCTTAGGACTAGCATCCTTGCAATCACCATGGGTGCACCTATTGATGAAGTCTCCAGATTCCTCAATTGGCAGGATTTTGAATCTCTTGTAGCTGAAATACTTGAGAATAGAGATTTCGAGACCTTTCGAAATGTAGTTTTAACAAAACCCAGAATGCAGATAGACGTGGTAGGAATAAAGTCTGGAATCGCAATTTTAATAGATTGTAAACATTGGAATAAAACTAGTCAATCTGCTTTAGAACAAGCAGTAAAAAAACAGGTCGAGCGCACAAAGCGATTTGTGTCAAAGGAGAAAGTGCAGGCAGCCATATCTGCAATTGTTACGTTGTATCAGCAGGAAACAAAATTCATCGAAAAAATACCCATAATTCCCATACATCAGCTAGATGCTTTTTGCGAAGAGTTCTATGACAACCTGGAAGAGATTCACGCGTGATACATGGTATAAAAGAAAAACGCGGTGGTCACTACTAGAAATGCCTGGGTCATGCGCATTGCTCTATCAAGGGCCTTTGAATAGTCTTCAAACTGTTTTGTTCCCATAACCTTTACGCGGGTTTCTTGCGCAAGTAATTCAAAGGATGCCGCCGAAATATTTTGCTCAGCTTTTCTTGCGAGTTGCAAAAACCACGATTTGGCATCATCTACCTTTGCAAGGCTTCCAAACTCAAAGTATCCATGTTTATTTCTGGCATTTCTTGACTTGTAGTGAGTATCAGAAGTACAGATCTCAAGAAGATTGCATCCATTTTTAGAAAAATGACTTGCAATTTCTTCTCTCAGGCCATTCTGCATGTTGTTGGCATCAGCCCATCCGAGGAAGAATTTTTCATCTCCAATTTTCATGCACATGATTGCAATCTTTCCAGGTCCAAGATCATCAGTTTCTATTTTCAGGTCATCAGCATTTGCAAATCCAACTTCAATTGGCATCGCATCCTTTGTTATCAAAGTATCAAGATTGGACTTTGCTGCCTTTAGAAGATCATCTGCATCAGGGCATGAAATTTCTTTGCCCATTGCGTTATGGCTATCAACAATCAGAACTCTTTCAAAACCCCGATTTTTTCCATATTGTTCAAGTTCTGTTTTTACAGATGTTGGAACGTCCTCCATGCCATATGGTGAAAGAGAAAGAATGAGAATGGCTGTTTTACCAAATAGCAATCCTACTGTTCTTGCTTTGTTTACTTGAACTGTTACAGGTTTTGTACAACTGAATCCTTGCTGTACTGTTGAGCTCTTCTGTAAGCTTGCGAGATATTGTTCTACTTGAGCTTTTGAAGGAAGGTTAAGAGAATGATCAGATACACTATGCATAACCATCGCAGATGAATTCAAGTTCTTGTAAATTAGATATGTAATATTGCTTCCACCAATTGGATGAAACGGTCCTGGATGTACATCTGGCAAAACAAGCCTACAGTCTTTATTTTTTGTTTTAAATAAAATCTGGAATGTTGAAACATTTGATGGTTGAGAACGTTCCTCCATCATGGTTTCCATCTCTACAGGATCATTTCTTGTCAACGCTGCTACATATGCTTGTAGAAAAGTATGTGTTCGTGTAAGTTTTCCCGTGGCCCTATCTGTAAGTATTGTCCAAGCAGTACCAAGAAAGATGAAAACAAGGCCAGAACCAATTGCGCTTGGATTGGATAGCATAGGAAACCATTGATCTGCAGGGACAAATGCAAAGAACATTG
>JAWOLM010000055.1:0-5737 GCA_033853455.1 Nitrosotalea sp.
CAGAAGCAATTTAACAAAAAAGTACCGGAAATTCCAACTGATTCAGAACATATTGATTCTACAAAACGTATCTGGATTGATATATTTGAGAACTATTTTACTCGTCTCTTTGACTCGCAAGAATTCGCAGAAAACTTTGGTAAGCTGGTTTCAAGCGAACTTGATCTTGCAAAGCATTGGAACAACATAGTCACGCTTATGCTGGAATCTGCCAATATGCCTACAAAGAGCGAGATTGATGAGCTGTACAAAGAGCTACACTTGTTGCGAAAAAGAGTTGCCAAACTTGAAAAAATAGCCAATAACGGAGGAAACCTAGTTGACAAGTGAACTTAAGATAGATCCAAAGATACTAGAGGAGATTTTTCAGATAAACAAGAACATACTGGAGGCTCCAAAGCTTGTTTCTGCACCAGATGAGATAAGTCTGGAAATGACTCCTTATGATGTTGTCTATACGGAAGGAAAGATGAGACTACTCCACTTTAATCTTGATGTGAAAAAACAAGCCAGAACACCTCTTCTGATTACATATGCACTGATAAATCGATACCATATACTGGATATTCATCCGCAGAAAAGCTGGGTTAGAAATATGTTGGAACAAGGCCTCGATGTCTACTTGATTGATTGGGGAACACCATCGAAGATGGATAGATATCTTGGTTTTGACGATTATGTGAATGGTTACATGGATAACTGCATTGATTTTATTTTGCAAGAATCTTCCGTTGAAAATGTCACGCTGCAAGGATATTGTACAGGTGGTACACTTGCCACTGTCTATACAGCATTACATCCAAAAAAAGTGAAAAATTTGGTTTTAACCGCACCGGTAATAGATGGTAGCAAGGACAGTACTGTTGTGGCAAATCTTGCAAAGCACATAGACGTTGACATGATGGCAGATGTAGTTGGCAACGTGCCACCTGAGTTCATGTATTACGTCTTTTCCATATTGAAGCCATTTGAACAAGGCCTTGAGAAATATGTCCAATTTTTCAAAAACATACACAATAAAGATTATGTTGAAAATTTTATTCGTGTCGAAAAATGGCTAAGTGATACTCCTCCAATTCCTGGCGAACTATATAGGGAATGGATAAAAAATGTCTATCAGGATAACCTCCTCATAAGAAACCAGATGAACGTTGCAGGAAGGCAGGTAGATCTCAGAAATATATCTATGCCTGTTTTTACGCAGGTTGCAGTAGGAGATCATCTAGTCTCTCCGGAGTGCAGTATGCCAATACATTATGCCGTCTCTACCGAAGACAAGACACTACGAATCTATGCGACTGGACATGTCGGAATGATAGCAAGTTCATTTTCTCAAAAAAGGGTTCTACCTGAACTTGGTCTGTGGATAAAAGAAAGGTCGGAAAAATAAAAAAGAACTTAGGAATAACCTAGTTTCTTGTTGGTGTCCATGCTGAGAACCATGATTGCAGTATGTTTGCATTCATATCAGAAAATGCACGCGCATTATCATTGAATGTCTTTACATTCTGTCTTGCTGCATCTATTGCTGCAAGTATTGCTTTGTTCTGAACTGAACTCGTCTTTACTATCTCTTCTGCTGCATCATTTACTGCTTTAAGATATGATGCTGGTACATTTGTAGATAGACCAGTTCTTGAAGCATATTCTTGCTGCATGGAAATTGTATTCTCGATTGTATTCTTGCATGCTGTTGCACACTCTTGCTGGAGGTTAGTAATTGCTTGCAAGTATTGTGCTACATTTTTCTCTGCTTCATCAAAACATCTGTTGACGTTTTGCTTGCATACTGAAAAGATCTCTTTTGTCTCTGTTGTCTTACTCACTCTTTCACCTCCTCTTTTCGTTTTTTCCTCTCGACCGGAATCACTATCACCTGGACTAAATCATCTTCCTTGATACCGAGGGCCTCACGTTCAGCTTCTGGTATGGAGATGCGGCCGTTGCTTCCAACGGTAGTCTTGAAAGTGCCCCACGACAATAGTGAGGGAAGGAATTGTGATGGATTAAACAAGTTGTACATTCCACTTGGCTGCATGTTTGCTATGTTCTGTACAAATTCAGACTGTGCCTTGGCGGTTTTATCTGAAATCTGTTTTAACATATCCAGAGGATTATTCTGATGGCTCTTACTCATCATTTCACCGAAAGTTTTCATGAAATCCATCTGTGCCTTTCCGCTTCTTTGTATCCACTCGCGGAACATTTCAGCAGGATCATATTGGTTAATACTACCAGTCATTGGTAATTATAACCAATGATTGGTATTTAACTTTATTGTTTGGCAAGAACCATTCTGGAGCCTAGGAACTCGAGTATCAACTCAGAAAAGGGACCCGGCATCTCAACATGTGGCAAGTGGCCGCATTCATCCAGCTCCAAAAATATGCAGTCCTTGATTGATGATACGAAGTGCTTTGAATGTTCAATTGGTATGACTCTGTCATGATTTCCCCATATGACAAGAGTTGGAACGGTTATCTTTTTGAGACTTTGTTCTATCTCTGAATTTTTGATTGCAAGGACGGACGAAATGAAGGCAAGCTTGGCATTTGGAGCGGACATTCTTTTTACAAAGTCAGATACGGTAAAATCATCAACAATTCCTGATCGTGACATCATCGCAAATGCTTCTCTAGCACTTGCATGGTTGGGATAAAGGGCAGCCATGATGTATGCATCAACTGCAGGTGTAGACGATTTCATGGCTCCTGACGGTGCCACCAAAACTATCTTTTCTATGGTATTGTTCATGCTTGCACAATGAGCCGCAATCTGTCCACCAAGCGAAGTACCTACAAGAATTGTTGATTTGAGGCCGATGCTTTTAATAAAACTTGAAAGGAACTTTGCAAAAAAATCCATTGTATAATCTTCTGAAGGTTTGGCGCTATATCCAAAACCAATCATATCAAGAGCGATGACTCTGTACCTTGAACTCAGACGTGGGATCACATCAAGCCATCTTTCGGCAGAACCGCCCAAACCATGGATTAAAATGACAGATTTGTCTGACGCGCCTTCTTCGATATACCTTATCCTGTGCCCCCAGACCTCTGCAAACTTGGTTTGCAACTATACCTACGACAAAAACACGGATGATAAGCTTTCTTCCTTAGAATCTTTTGACCGATTGTAAATTGTCTTTGGTCTGCGATCTAGTCGTTTTTGGCAAGAGTCTCTTTTGCGTCTCTTTCTCCTCTGTCAATCAATTCTTTAATCGTAGTAATTGAAAAGTCTGCATCTTCAAAGAGGAAATGTACATGCTCCTGGCGTTGTATTCTTATTATCTCATCTATTATTGCCCCACGGTCAGAGGCAAGCTGGTGGTATTCTTTCTCTATTTGTGAGAATCTTGCTTTTGATTTTTCATCTAGTGGGGATGAAATAAGTATATCATGCATCTCACGTATTAACTTTAGATAACGAGTGATTATAGTTGACATGTGCAAGTTATGCTCTGTCTTGTCTGTATACATGATGTCTCTTGCTCTGTGCCAGACTTCAAACATATTATTTGGAATCTCCTGTTGTTTTTTTGGAAAGAGGTCTACCACATAGACTTTTTTGTCATGTTTTGGTGAGGCGTTTATCACTTCACGTAACGGCGTATTACTCAAGAGAGTTCCATCCCATAGATATTTTCCACTCTTCTGAGTCCATGCTATACCGTAGAAGGGATATCCTGCACTAGCAAGAACATGATCTGCCTCTATCTTGTCATACTTGCTATCAAAAACAGAAGGTTTTGAATTCTGGATGTCTGTTGATGAGACTATCAATCTGGGCTTGTCTGTGTCTTGAATCTTTGAAAAATCAACATATTGGTTTAGTGTATTTTTGAGGGGGGTAATGTCATAGAGATACTGCCAAGTAAATGGCATAAAGTAATCTGCACTTGGAAAGAACCATTTTGGAAAGAATACCTTGGGGTTTCCAAAAAATGCTGAATATGCTGATGCAAAATAGGGTCTGATCTCATCAGGCAATCCTAGGGGTGTAACACCTTCAGCTAAATCGAGCCAAAATTCTTCTAACGCCTTTGCAGGTTCACCACTCTTACTTCCTGTAATAATTGACGCATTGACTGCGCCAATTGATGTTCCTCCAACAATATCAAACTTGATACCGTGCCTCTCAAGTGCCTTGTAAACTCCGCATTCGTAAGCTCCTAAAGAACCACCTCCTTGCAGAATAAGAACAGTCTCAAACTTTAGATTCTGTTTTTCTTTGGAGGAAAGAGACTGCATCTGATATTAATTCTTGATCAAAATATTAAAAGCTTCGAAATCAAGGCTTGCAAATTACTCATTTGCAAGAATCTTGGAAGGTTATATACAGGATTTTGTCTAATGTTCTATATGGTCATTACTACTGTAAATCCTGCAACAGAGGAAGTCATAGCAAAATATGATGTGATAAAAAAGGAAGAAATGGACAAAAAAATAGAAAAAGCAAAAAAGACTTTTTCTGATTGGAAAAGAGACATCAAAAGAAGATCTGACTTTCTCAACATCTTTGCAGATGTATTGCGTAAAAACAAGCAGCAACTAGCACTTACTGCAACAAAGGAAATGGGAAAAGCAATCAAAGAATCACTATCTGAGGTTGAAAAATGTGCTTGGGTTATGGAGTTTTACGCAGATAATGGTTCAACGTTTCTTCATGATGAATTGATAAATACCGATGCGCGAAAGAGCTTTATCGCGTTTGAACCGATAGGGGTAATAGGCAGCATAATGCCGTGGAACTTTCCATACTGGCAAGCCTTGAGATTTGCGGCGCCATCTCTTATGTCTGGAAACACCGTTGTACTCAAACCTGCAAGTGCTACAATGCAATGCGGTATAGAGATTGAAAAAATATTTCAAAAAGCAGGACTTCCAGAAGGCGTATTTCAGACTGCAATTGCAGATTCTGCAATGGCAGAACAACTCATCGATTCTGTCAACGCTGTGACATTTACTGGAAGCAATGTAGCAGGAGCTAAAGTAGCGCAAAGGGCTACGTCACATGTAAAAAAATGCGTCTTGGAACTTGGAGGAAGCGACCCTTTCATAGTGTGCTCTGATGCAGATGTAGAAAAGGCTTCGGCTGGAGCAGTAAAAGGGCGGTTTATCAACTGTGGTCAAAGTTGTATTGCATCAAAGAGGTTTTTTGTAACAAAAAATCTTGCAAGTGAGTTTATTGAAAAATTTGTACAAAAAACAGAAAAACTTAGCGTAGGGGATCCAATGTCTGAGACGACTGACATGGGGCCTCTAGTCAATTCTGCCGGGCTTGAAAAAATTGAAGAGCTTGTAAAAGATGCCGTAGAGAAGGGGGCACAGGTTCTGACTGGTGGAAAGAGAATTGGTAGCAAAGGATACTTTTACAGTCCTACAATACTTGGCAATGTAACTCCAAAGATGAGAATTGCTCAAGAAGAAGCCTTTGGGCCTGTTGCGCCAGTTACAATTGTTCCAGATGAGATGCAAGCAATCCAGTTTGCTAACGAGTCGCAATATGGTCTTGGCGCAAGCATATGGACGCAGGATCTTGACAAAGCAGACAAGCTATCCAGAATGGTAGAATCAGGAATCATCACAGTAAATAACGTAGTCGTATCTGATCCAAGAGTTCCATTTGGAGGGGTAAAGCAGAGCGGGTTTGGGCGTGAGCTCTCAAGATATGGAATGTTAGAATTTGTAAATATCAAATCGATAAGATTCTATGATAACCTAATAGTTCAGCATCA
>JAWOLM010000056.1:0-2635 GCA_033853455.1 Nitrosotalea sp.
GCAAAATTAATTTCAGTAATCAAGACTTTGTAGGATATCTCTTTACGCACTTACTAGGGTCTTGTACAGCGCAATTGCGGAATCTTCATCCTTTTCTCCTACAATGACTGCTGATCCCCGCTTTAGGAAACTTACAAAGATATCATTTGTTGACATTGATAGACCAAGCTCTCCTTGATTTTGAACCTTGAATCCCTTTGTAGATGCCAAACTTGTAATCTTTGGCACGTCAATTTCAAACATCTTCGTGGGAGTAATTGAAAAGGTTCGCTTACCTCTGTTACGCCCGCAAAGCTCCTCAATTATCAGTTCTTGCTTTGGTAAGTCTTCTTTCTTGCCTTTTCCACAAATAGAACATTCGTCAACTTTCTTGAATTCTGCAGTGTTAAAATCCAAGTTATCCAAATCTATGTAAAGCAATTTGTTCGTTAAAGTTGGAGGTCGTTCAATCAATATTTTAACAGCTTCTGCAACCTCAATTCCTCCAACAATTGAGAGAATCGAAGGGTGGACTCCTTCAGTACTACATGTTGGCATAGAGTTCTCGTCAAGAGATGGAAAGACACAGTGATAGCATGCAGTTTTGTTTGGCAAAATTGTAAATACTTGCCCTGAGACTCCAACTGCAGCCCCTGTTACAAATGGAATATTTTTTTCCACACAGGCCTTGTTTAGTGAGTACCTTGCGTTGACGCTATCAAGAGCGTCTATTACCACATCGCATCCTTCTACAATATCTAAAGCTGTGTAATCGTTTACTGATACTGGTAGAGCTTCAATTACTACATCAGAATTCATTTTCTTTAATTTTCTTGCAGCAGCCTCAACTTTTACCTGTCCAATGTCTGATTCATCAAACATGGTTTGTCTGTGAAGGTTAGATAATTCTACAACATCTCTATCCACTATTCTTATTTTTCCAATACCCAGGGCTACCAGTCTGCTCACTATAGGATTTCCAAGGCCTCCCACACCTACAACACATGCTTTTTTGTCTCGGAGTTTCAACTGCCCTTCATAGCCTATCTCTTCTAACATGACCTGCCTGGAGTATCGTTCAAGTTCTTTGCTTGATAATTCAGAGCCGCCTGCTACTGCTGGAAGTATGTAAATTTCATCGCCATCTTTTAGAGCCGTTTCCATTCCTCCTGAAAATCTCATGTTTTTGCCGTTTACGTATATGTTGATAAGAGAACGTGGTGTTCCATCTGGATTTAGGACTCTACGCTTGAATTCATCCCCTAGTTGTTCTGAGATCTTACTAAACGCCTCGTTTAGGGTAACTGCTGAGATATCTACCTTTTTTTCTCCGCCGCCTTTGTTCAATACTGAAGGTATTGTGAATTTGATGCTAGCCATTCTTTACCTCACCAGTGCTGCAATCTTGGTCACATCTGCCTGCATGGTCTGTGGTTTTGATAAAACTTCCATCATTACTTCAGTAGTCTTCAAACCATTTCCCGTTACATAGCAGATGACAGAGTCATTTTTGTCAATCTTGCCTGTTTCTACCATCTTTTTGAGAACTGCTACAGATACGCCTCCAGCAGGTTCTGTAAAGATTCCTTCGGTTTTAGCAAGCAATAGTATAGCATCTAAAATCTCCCTGTTTGACGATTCTTCGGCATAGCCATTGTACTGTTTTAGTCGTTTCAGCACATACTGACCATCACCAGGATCCCCAATTGCAAGACTTTTTGCAATAGTATCTGGGTTCTCCACAGGTGTTACTTCGGTCTTGTTTTTCTTAAATGCCTCCACCACGGGAGCACATCCGTGTGGTTGTGCAGCAATCATATGCATGTCAGAAACATTATTTACAAGAGATAAACCCTCAAGCTCCTCAAATCCCTTACAAATTGCATTAAGCATAGCTCCACTTCCTACTGGTACAATTAGCTGATCAGGCACTTTCCACTCAAGTTGTTCTGCAACCTCAAAGGCCAGTGTTTTTGATCCTTCGACATAGTAAGAACGCATGTTTATGTTTACTATTCCTATTCCTTTGCTATCTCCTATCTGAGCTGCAATTCTATTTGCATCATCATATGTTCCGTCAACTGTTATGAAATTTGCTCCATAGGAAAGGGCTTGTGTAATTTTTGCGTGCTCAATGTCACTTGGCGCAAAAATATAGCAAGGGAATCCGCCTTTTGCTGCATGAGCTGCAGTAGCTGATGCAAGATTTCCAGTCGATGCACAACCAACTGCAGAAAGGCCGAATTCCTTTGCTTTTGAAATTGCAACGCCAGCAGGTCTATCTTTGAATGAAAAGGTAGGATTTACAGAATCGTTTTTTATGTATAAATTATTTAATCCGAGTTTTTCTCCCAAGTTGTCCGCTTTAATTAGTGGAGTAAGTCCAGCACCAATGCTTACTATGTTTGCTTTTGATTCGATTGGTAGCAGTTCATGATAACGCCAGTAAGTATGTTCACGATTTGCAAATGTATTCTTGTTTACTGTAGGAAAATCATAATGGACGTCAAGAGGACCAAAACATTCCTCACAGATGTACCTAAATGTAGGAGTGTACTCTTTCTTACATTCTCTGCATCGTAGTGATTTTATCTTTGCCAAGATAATTCTGACTTTGTAAAATGATACATAAAAAATCCTAATATTAATTTAAGTA
>JAWOLM010000057.1:0-3154 GCA_033853455.1 Nitrosotalea sp.
AGTAGAAAAGTTTGCAGAGGCACTAGAATCAATTCCGCTTGCTTTGGCAAGAAATGCAGGTATGAATCCTATAGATGCAGTAACCCAACTTCGAGCTAGGCATAATGCTGGTGAAAAATGGGTTGGAGTTGATACCGTTAACGGCCAAGTAGACAATATAGAAAAATTGCAAATTGTTGAACCTCTCAAAGTAAAAGAACAAGTGATAAAGTCGGCTGCAGAGAGTGCAAACATGATACTTAGAATCGATAACGTTGTAGCTTCATCAAAACCTGTATCTCCACCCATGCCAAGTCCAAGCCCAGAAATGGGAATGTAAACACTCTGAATTATTTCTAAAATATAGTTCACTATTTTTGGGAAGACTAGAAGATATCTTTCTTGTCTATTTTTCTAATTGATGTCTTCCAGCGAGTTTTACTTCGCTTTGAGAGATTTCGTATGATCCTGCTACCTAGCGTATCAAAGATTTTGGAGAGATCCCATCCAAGCTCTTCATAATTGTGTCCAGCATATGGAGTAAAGACTCTAACTTTGACTCTGTAGTGATTTCTGTTGCTTGTTGGGTTGTGTACTGTTTTAATTGACGCTTTTGCTTCCTCGACTTCTGGATATACCTTTCTTAGATTATGAATTATTTTAGCAAACTTTGACCTTACAATTTCAGCGTTTGACATGTCTTCTGGCAAACCTATGATGTAAAGTGGGATCTCGCTTTCAATTCGTGTTTCAAGAAGATTCACCAAATCCTTGTATGTTATTATTCCATGAAGATTGTCCCATAAAGTAAGCAAGCAGCACGTGGCATCAGCCTTTAACATACTGTCAATCACTGTACTCAGTGGAGCACTAGTAAGACAGTTTGGAATACGTGTGCTTCCAAGGTTGCCAACAGAAGATTCGAACCTTGTTAAAATATTCAGGCCTTTCATATCTGATCCTATTCGTTCTTTTGGCTTGAGCGCTTGCAAAAGATGCATCGAAGTAAGTACCTGAGAAATCTTTCCAGAGCGAATGACAGGTATGTGATCTATTCTCATAGACATCATTACTTTTCTGGCAGTCGCAAGCGATTCGCTATTTTTGACAGTAACAGGATTTGGAACTAGAATGTTGTTTGCGGTAATCCAGTGAAGATTTTGCTGATTTAAAAGCGATACAATATCCTTTGAGTGAACTTGGCCTATTAGCTGACCGTCTTCCACAACGGGAACAGAACGAGTTCTATAATGTGACATGATTGTGGCCGCATCTCCCACAGAGTCACTCTTTCTAAGAGTGCTGGACTTGTGTAATAGATTGGAAATATCACTTGAAACGCTTCTTGCATTCAAGATCTCTCTAGCATTTGTTGTTAACACTTCTTTTTTGTCAACACTGAAGACATCATACATGTTTTTACTTAGCATTTCGTCAATTACTTTGGCTATTGAAAATCCAGATTCGACTGCCTTGACAGGTTTGAGTATGGAGCTTATTTTTGCCTCTCTTACCTTTTTTAGATGTTCATACATTACTTGACTTGATCTAATTTGAGACATTCTTCTTAGAAACTGTCAGTGAGGCGGAATATAAAAGCTCATTATTGGTTTTTAATTATGATAATCATGACAACTTTGTCGTCTTAAAGGATTCAGTCATCATATTTCCATGTTTGATATTGTAGATGAATTTTAAATTGTGTGGCTGACTAAAAATATACGTGCTAAGAAGAAAAATACGAAAAATTCTAGTCCCCTTGGATGGTTCTAAACCCTCTTTTAAAGGACTGGACGAAGCAATTTATCTTGCAAGACAATGCGGTGCTACGATTACTGGAATACATGTAGTTTCAATCTATCCTAGGAATTGGGGAGATTTACTCAATCCATTAAAAACAAAATTGTTTAAAGACGCTCAAGAGATGATGGGCAAAGCCGAGGTTGTCTCTGCCCAAAACGGTGTAGTATTTCACAAGAAAATATTCTACGGCGACCCAAAATCAGACATTATCGACTATATCCGAAAACATGGATATGATCTTGTTATTGTAGGTTCTCGTGGATTTGGACCTGTAAAAGAGACGTTTCTTGGCAGCGTTTCGACGGCAGTACTCCATAAATCCAAAATTCCTGTACTAATCATAAAATGAATGCAAAAAAGCGAACCGTTGCTTCGTATTTATCTTAGGCCATATAACAAAACGCCGAGTAATGGATGGGTTTGTTCGTAAATGGACACAAAAAGTGCTATTTTGTATGCACTGCATGGCAATGTAGTCCTCATGATTATATCAAATAATCAGATATGAATGACATGCAAGTCATACTGCAAACAAAACCCGTACAAGAAGAGACGACAAAGGAAGCACTCCTTGAGGTCCTCGCTGACAAATATTCCCGTGCTATACTGGAATCCACACTTGAAATGCCAAAATCAACCATTGATCTAAGCGCAGAATGCGGTATCCCAATTAGTACCGCATATAGAAGGGTACAGCTGTTACATCAACACAAATTACTTGGCATATCAGGATCAATCAGTCAAGATGGCAAAAAGTACTTTTTGTACAAATCAAAGGTCAAGTCCATTGTAACTTGTTTCAACAATGGTTTACTTGATGTCGAGATTGTTCCTAATTCTATAAACTAGAATTAGTAACACCAAAATTTTTCTAAATTAATTTTAAGGAAGTCTAGTAAATGGACTCGTCTTTACTTGGGCCTGATTCGCCCCCACTTTTCAAGCGCAATTCTAAGCTCATAGTGAGATTTTGCAAAATCATATAATGACACACCTTGTATCGCAGCTTCAATTGACTGCATTGCCGCGCGTGCCCCATCACGTGTTCCATTTGGATGGCCGTGAATACCTCCGCTTACCAATAGAGCAATATCAACTCCCATTATCTTTAACACGTCTGGTATGATTCCTGGATGTAATCCACCCGAGGATACTGGCAAAACTGGCTTGATGGCATGCCATTTCTGATCAAGAATCCTGGTTTTTTTACTTTTTATGTGAGTTTGCGTAATCTCATCTTTTATGTCAAGAACCTCATTGCGTGTTCCAACAAGTTTGCCAACCACAGTTCCAATATGAAGCTGGTCTACTCCTATCAACCTGCAAAGCTTGGCCAAAAACAGCATCGATAATCCATGCCTTGGATTTCTAT
>JAWOLM010000058.1:0-6178 GCA_033853455.1 Nitrosotalea sp.
ACTTTGGCTTGACAAATTTTTGCTAGAATTTTTACTCCTAACATGTGTTGAGGTCGCAGACCAGGAATTTTTCTATTTTTTCGAATGTTTTCTATCTCGACTGGCCTTCCAGTTATTGCAGATAGAGTTACCGCACTCCTGATTATTTGTCCTCCACCTTCACCAAAAGCGCCATCTATTCTAATTGGTTCCATGCAGAGTTTGATATGGTATACAAATTTAATGATGTCTTCTCAGTTTATTTTGATCTGGACCATTTCTTCATCCATTGCAGAAGGTTGATCATCGATTCCACAAGCTCCTGTCCTTTCCTAGTTAGTTTGTATTCCACCCTAGGTGGTATCTCATTATAGGATAGTCTTTCCAAGACGCCGCTTTTTTCTAGTTCTTTTAGTCTAGTAGAAAGGGTTTTGCTACTTATGCCCTTCATTGCCTGCCTGAATTGTTTGTAACGTACAGGCTCTGTTGTGCAGCATAAGGGAATTAGAATCTCAAGTGTGCCCCTTTTTGTGATTATCTTTCTCAGCTTAGATGTCTCAGACATTAAGGAAGATGCGTCATACCCTTCAAAACTACAGCTATCCTTGATCATAGGTAATGGTTTTCTTTTAGTTTCCATCTCTACACCAACTGTAATTGTTTCTCCTTGACAACTTAAATGGTTTACTTGGTAAACCATATCATGAATGATTCTACAAAAGAGGAAGTAAAGAAGCATTATGGCAAGATTGCACTGACAGGAAATTCAGATTGTTGCTGCATGCCAGGAGAATGCAGTACGAATGATTCACCTATTGATGCGGCAAAAATACTGGGGTATCAGACAAATGAATTAGAATCAATACCACAATCATCAATTCTTGGCGTAGGATGCGGTGCACCAATAAAATTTGCAGATCTCAAGGAAGGAGATACGGTAGTAGATCTTGGTTCTGGTGCAGGAATAGATGTGTTCTTGTCTGCAAACAAGGTTGGGTCAGGAAAAGTAATAGGCATAGACATGACAGATGAGATGTTAGATAAAGCCAAGAAGAACGCAAAAGATGGCAATTATACCAACGTTGAATTTAGAAAAGGCGACATTGAAAAGAAAATTCCAGTAGATGACAGTTCTGTTGATGCAGCGATTAGTAATTGTGTGATTAATCTCACTACTGATAAAACAAGTGCATTCAAGGAAGTTTATAGGATTTTAAGAAAAGGCGGGAGGATGGTGATCTCTGATCTAGTAACAGATAGGGAGATTGGACAGGATCAGATCAATTCAGAACAATGGTGCAGTTGTATAGATGGAGCACTTACACAGGAACATTATATTTCAAGCATCAAAAAAGCTGGTTTTCAAGATGTCAACATCCTTGAAGAAAAAACCTACATGGAAGGCGAAAAAGTAGATGGTAGAAGGATTTCAAGTCTTGTCATAAGGGCAATCAAGTGACAATACCATGAAATTCTTTGGAAAATCAACACCAGAAAAAAAAGTCTTGTTTGTCTGCGTTGAGAACGCTGGAAGAAGCCAGATAGCAGAAGGATTTTTTAGAAAATATGCTCCAAAAGGATGGGCTCCATTAAGTGCAGGAACAAGACCAACACCTGAGATCAACCCTGTTGCTGTGCAAGCAATGAAGGAAGTTGGAATAGACATCACCAAGCAGCGACCAAAGGAATTATCTGAGGAACTAATTCGTGCCTCATTTGTAAAGGTGAGCATGGGGTGTATTGATAAAACGGAATGTCCATCTATTTTTTTGGGAAATTTTCAAGATTGGGGAATTGAGGATCCAAAAGGGAAACCCATTCAGAAAGTACGTGAAATCAGAGACAAAATAGAAGTAAAGGTAAAGGAACTTGTCAACAATCTCGAATCTTACTAAACTGACTGCCAACCAAAAGAGATTCTTTGCCGAATTAATTGGTACATTTGTGATAGTGGTATTTGCAACAGGTTCCGTAGTTTTGGATGCAAAATATGTTGAATTGTATGGTCTCTGGTTTGTTGCTCTAGCTCCTGCAGTAGCGGTTGCCCTTATGGTTTATGCATTTGGAAAAATATCCATGTCACATTTCAACCCCGCAGTAACAGTCGGTTTTCTCATTACAAAACACATGCCAAAAAATTTCCTTCCTCTGTACTTTGCAGCGGAGATAATCGGTGCCTTGTTGGGAAGCTTATTTGTAAAATATGCTATAGGTACAGAAGCAAATCTTGGTGCAAATGCGCCTGATTATCATTTTCCAATTCCACTTATAGTTGGCATAGAGGTTCTAGCTACTGGACTCTTAATGGCAGTAATTCTGGTATCAGTTCATACAAAGGGATTGAAAGGACTTGGTGGATTGGCAATAGGTGGAATGATAGGACTGGATATTTTCTTCCTGTCATTCATATCCGGAGCTTCAATGAATCCTGTTAGATCGTTAGCACCAGCTTTACTTTCTGGAAATCTCAATGACCTTTGGTTATATTGTACTGCTCCCTTTATTGGTTCAACTATAACTGCTAGTATCTATAGAATAAAATTTACAAAATAATATCATACCATTTCTAAAAGTAAGGAAAGACGCTAAAAAATAAAAACACTACACCTTTCTTAACTTCTCTACCCTGCCTTCTTTGTGAAAGTATGCTTGATGACCTAATACGATAAAATGGTGCTTGAACTTGTCATCAAGCTGTTCAAGTGTATCACCAGATGCTTCATACTCGCATGCGGCACATGTACCGTATATTTTCATTAATCACCGATGATCTCTCAATATATTTAGATCATTCTACTAATTGTGACGCTATTCTCAAATTAGAGTCTGGTCTATTGTATCAGTCAATTATCGGTGGGGAGTATGTTTACCTGATCATTGAATAAATTGATCACAATAGACCATGTCAGATACCTACACCTCAATTATCTAAAGACTATGCTATGGTTTTATTCATATTTCATAGTTCTATGGAGCTACTATGATTGGGATATGATCTATCATAAACCATTTTCTGATATGACATCTTGCACTGTTTCATTAATCACAGCTTCTGCTATGTCACTAGAATATTCAGCTGTTCTACGAATGTCTTCTAAAACAAACTTTATCACACTAGTGTATTTTTTTGATTCCTCAAGACTATCTGTAAACTCTTTTTCCTTTTCGGAAATTCGTCGTGCATTTGACGCAACTACATCTGCCAACGCATAGTCTCTTTTATTCAAGGCAGAAATAGAATCTTCGAAGACCTTGAGTGATTCCTCACTGAGTCTTGTAATCTTTTGTATAAGCGATGGTTCCAGCGTAGATTTAAGAAATTTCACTCTACTAGCGATGGAGACAGCATGATCTGCTACTCTCTCTATTGACTTTACTACTATTCTATAACTAATACAATCGGATGGCTTTTTCAATCCAATATCGCGTAATATTCTTTCATGTTCTACTGCTAAAGTCAGGTTTCTTAGTATATACAAGCTAAAACGATCTACTTCATCATCTAGTTGTGTTATCTCTTCTCCAAGTTCGGCATCCATTTCTTTTAATGCATCAATAGCCTGTCTATGCATTGTAGTTGTCAACAAAAACATGCGCTTCAATGCATCACTTATAGAAAGTTCGGGTAAACTTGTCAAGACTTGAATGGTTATGGATTCCTGAGTTGATTCTACAATCTCAGTTCCTACCATGTTCTTTCTTACAAGATCTCTTATTGCCTGTTTATGTTCAAGCTGTATTCTTCCTCCTTTGGACCGGATCTCAATTATTTGATAACCAGCCAAATACATCGCAATTACCTTGCGCTGTATCGATTCCATGGGCTCCTTTTGGCTGATAACTGTTTTTGATTTTATTATCTTGGATGACAGCGAGCTATCTTTTGGTAAAATTGAAAGAGATCGATTGACATTTTTTACAATAGATACTGGATCACCAGTTTTGAGATTTAATTCATCAATCCATTTTTTAGGAAGAGAAAGCACGTAAGTAGATCCGCCCACAAGCTGTAGCTTTCGTACCTCTTTCTCATTTAACATCTCTGCCAACATTCATTCTATATCGAATTATAATTAAAGCGGTTATGCCTACATTCTATGTATCGCTATATAGAACTATATTCAAATATGAAACTTCAGAAATTATGGTCGAACTTCTGATATCTCTTTACAGATCAATATCAGTTGTATTAGATGGAAACTGTTAAGCTAAAGGGAGGTTCTCCTATATTTGATAAAGTTTTCAAAATTGTAGCCGCCATCGCAGCTACTTACATTCTTGTCATCATTGTTTTGATAGTCTTTCAGCTAAGCACAGGTTCATATCAAATCTGGGCTCAGGAAGGAATATCATTTCTTACTGGTTCAAATTGGAATGCTGTAGAGGGCAGTGAATCCTATGGTGCAGCGCCTTATATTGCTGGCACCTTTGTGACTGCTGGTCTTGCCATGCTGATTGGCGTACCTATAAGCATAGGTATAGCAATGTATTTGGCTGAACTAGCTCCAAAGTTTTTGCGTTCTATACTCTCATTCATAATCGAGCTGCTGGCTGCAGTTCCTAGTGTAATTTACGGCTTGTGGGGCATGTTCATATTTCGAGATTATCTAAAAGATTGGATTGAAACACCACTTAACAATACCTTTGGTAACAATGTTTTCTTTTTCTCTGGAACGCCATTTGGATTGGATATCTTCACAGCCAGTGTGGTCTTGGCTATTATGATAATTCCCACAATAGCTTCCATATCACGAGAGATCATGATTGCCGTTCCAAATAGTCAAAGAGAGGCTGCCTATATGCTTGGAGCTACAAAGTGGGAAGTATTCAAGATGGCAGTAGTTCCATACTCAAAATCAGGTCTGATTGGTGCCTCTATACTTGGACTAGGTAGGGCGGTGGGAGAGACAATGGCAGTTACAATGTTAATAGGTAATGCGACAGGACCACAAGCTTTCCCAACATCATTGTTTGGTCCAAGTCAAACAATGTCTAGCATAATCGCAAATGAATTTGCAGAAGCGTCTCAAGGAAGTCTACACATGGCTGCCTTGATAGGAGTCGGACTAATCCTCTTTGCTGTTGCAATATGCATTAACATAGTTGCACAACTTCTCGTTTCTAGGGTTCTAAAGACACATCAAGGAGCGGTCTTGGCATGATAACAATTGAACAGAGAGCAGAATTTAGGAAACACTTTAGGAATAATTTAGCTAGTAGAATGATTACTGACAAGGTCATAAAGGGAATTGTATTTGGTTGTGTCATCCTAGCAATTATCCCATTAGGAAGTATACTTCTAGAAGTCATAAGAAATGGGGCTCCTGTGCTCAGCGTTGGTTTCCTTACTCAACCTCCTGGTGCAGTAGGCTCTGATCAACCCGGTGGAATAGGCCCTGCAATTCAGGGAACTTTGATGCTGATTGGCATGTCAAGCTTAATTGGCGTTCCAATAGGAGTACTGGGTGGAATATTTCTATCAGAATATGGCAACAATAGATTTGGCAATACAATTAGATTCTTTAATGATGTTCTGGCAGAGTTTCCGACTATTGTAATAGGACTTTTTTCATTTGCTGTTATAGTCATTACACTTGGTTACTTTTCAATTCTTGCAGGAACCTTTGCACTCTCAATCATTATGTTACCTATCATAACAAGAACTACTGAAGAATCGCTAAAACTTGTTCCTGTAACTATCAGGGAAGCAGGGTATGCACTTGGAATTAATAGATGGACCGTGATATTTAGAATTCTACTAACAAGCGCTAAAAGTGGTTTGATTACAGGAATTATGTTATCGATAGCAAGAATTGGAGGCGAGACAGCTCCTTTGATTTTTACCATACTTGGAAGCAGTGACTTTTTCACAGGTTTTGATCAACCGATGGATGCATTACCTCTTAGAATTTGGAGACTATCATTACTCCCATATGATACTGCAACCGCCCAAGGGTGGGGAGCAGCTCTTGTTCTAATATTGATAGTACTCACACTCAATATCGGCGTAAGATACATCTTCTTGAGAAAACGTGGCGGAGCTGGCAGATTTAGAATCATAGCAGGTGGATAAAAATGGAAACTCTCACAAAAACTCCAATGGTATTTGAATCAACTGAAGAACCGCGATACAAGCTGATTGCAGAAAATATTGTAGCCACCTACAACGGCATTGAAGCTGTAAAGAATGTAAGTATGA
>JAWOLM010000059.1:0-5547 GCA_033853455.1 Nitrosotalea sp.
GCAATGGTATCAATCAAGTTGTCTAGCTCTGGAAAGTGAAGACCATACCACTCTCTAAGCCTTGAGCTCAACAGGTTGATTATCTTGTCAGTTTCATCCAGCGCATTTATGGCCTGAATGATGTGAAGATCAGGACTCTCAGAGATCTCGGTAACTCTAGAAGAAGAAAGCTGCATTGCAAATTCTCTTAGCTTTGCCCTTGCGTCATTATCGTCTTTTGCAAAGCCAGAATCTACAAGAACTCGAAGCTTGGAAGATTGGATTGTCTCAATCTTGTTTTCTTCCATGAGTTCTACATCGATTGATTTTTTCTTTAGGATCTTGAGAAGATTAGCATCATTAACAGATACTATGGTACTTTCGTTGCTAAGGAACTGCTCCAGCTGAGAAATATCTCCAGTCTCTTTTTTTAATTCGATGTAATCCTTTGCAGGATTTCTAAACGGGATAGATTTTACACATTTGTTATTATCAAAAACTGCAATACCAAGTTCAGTTAGAATTACAGAATGCATACAAAGCATTTCCATGTCTTACTAAAAAAGGTAACAGTGGATGAACTTCACATCAACCGTTATAAGAGAACAATTTTTTATAATTAGAAGTGAATCCCGACATCTCAACAAATGTGGGACCAATCTCACTTGAACGACCCACAATGCTTGCTTCAGGTATTCTTGGGATATCGCTTGAAGTTTTTGCTCGCTTATATAAGGAGGGAGCGGGCGCACTTGTAACAAAATCACTAAGCAAAGAACCTTGGGAGGGATATCCGAATCCCACTGTAATTGGTGTAAAGAGTGGCTACCTAAATGCAGTCGGCCTTTCAAATCCGGGCGCATCTTATTTTGCGAAAATGATCTCATCTAACAAGACAGTACCAATTGTTGTAAGTCTTGTAGGTTCTGTTCCAGAAGACTTTACATTTATGATAAAACAATTTGAAAATATCAAGGTATTAGCCTATGAGCTGAACTTGTCATGCCCTCACGTGGAAAAAGTAGGTCTTGAAGTTGGAGACGATCCAGACCTAGTAAAAAAAATCGTAAGCGAAGTAAAGAAAGCATCTAAGGTTCCAGTAATTGCAAAAGTTGGTCTCGGTTCATCAGATTATCTCGAAACAGTGCAAGCATCCTGTGATGCAGGAATCGATGCAATAACTGCAATAAACACAGTACGGGCAATGGCAATAGATGTAGAGACAACAAGGCCACTTCTCAGTCACAAGATAGGAGGATTGTCAGGAACTCCGATTAAACCAATTGCAGTACGGTGCGTTTATGAAATATCATCCAAGTTTGATGTTCCAATAATTGGCTGTGGTGGTGTCTCAAGCTGGGAGGACGCAATAGAATTCATCCTTGGAGGAGCAAGTGCAGTTCAGATTGGTAGCGCAGTTGCAGACAGGTGGACTGGTGTTTTCTCGGAAATAAATAGTGGAATATCAAGATACATGGAAAGAAAAAATTTCAGTAAGATTGGTGATATGGTTGGAATCGCAAAGAAATACTAATTCTGTTAAAGTCGTGACAGTTGAAAAAATAATTGACGAGACACCTACCGTGCGCACCTTGGTCTTCTCTGATGATCTTTTAGCCCAAGTGCTTCCAGGACAGTTTGCAATGGTGTGGATTCCTGGAGTAAATGAGCTGCCAATGAGTGTAATGATAATACAAGAGAAGGGAAAAGCAGCTTTTACAGTCAGAAAACATGGAATCTCATCTACTGCGCTCTACTCTGTGAAAGCAGGTGACAAGATAGGGGTACGAGGACCATATGGAAATTCTTTTACCATAAAACAAGGAAATCTCTTGCTTGTTGGGGGTGGAACAGGGCTTGTTCCACTCATGAGGCTTGCAACATTTCTGAAAAAGACTGATAATGTAACTGTGATAATAGGTGCGAAAACAAAACAAGAAGTCTTCTTTGAAGCATTCGCAAACAAACTTTTAGAGCAAAACAAACACAAAGTCATAGTAGTAACTGAAGATGGGACGTATGGAGAATCAGGACTTGTAACTGATGCAATGAAAAGGTTGCTCAACGAAACTACATTTGATGCAGTTTACACTTGTGGCCCAGAAAAGATGATGCACAGAGTTGTACATCTTGCATCTGAAAAAAAGATCTACGTGGAAGCAAGCATTGAAAGAATGATGAAATGTGGAATGGGATTGTGTGGAAGCTGTTGCTTCGGTGAGGTCTTGGCATGCAAGGATGGCACTGTGTTTGATGGTCAATATTTGCTAACAAACAAAGAGTTTGGATATACTCATAGAAGCAAATCTGGCATTATTGAGAACTATTAGGCCTTGCAAATACTGGAAACCTTAAAATGCTATAGAAATTGACTGAGATTGAAAATTGGGTCATCCTAAAGTTGTATTAAGTGCTGATCGTACATTAATGTCACCTTATCGAGGGATATCTTTAGCAACATTCTTTGGATGTGCACCTGCATTGGACCCGCACAGGCCAAAAAACAGTCTTTGGTACTATCTTTTGAAAAATCAAGTGACTCCAAAAATACTCTTTGACTTTATTTGCAACCCAATTCAACATGTCAATGGAGTTGCCTCCTATGCTCCTTACGGACTACGAAAGGTAGAAGCGGCACTTTTGAGAGATGGCTACAAACGGGAAGATGTCGTAGTTGCCCATCCTGATCATATTGAACAATTCATTGGTCCTGAAACAGAGGTTGTAGGTACATACGAGATGGACCCTCTTGGAATGGGTCCAGTTACAATGACATTCACTTATGGACGAAAGCAGATTTCATATGACGAATACTATAACGCATATTTACACAAGAAAATTCTTGATGCAAAGAAAAAGAATGGCAGCCAGGCCAAAGTAATTGTCGGAGCATCTGGAACTTGGCAGTACAATTATGATCCAAAAAAAATTCAAGAGTACGGAATATATGCTGTGCTTGAAGGAGAGCTTGGAGGAATCGCCCCAGAAATTGATGGCCATGCAGGACTTTTCTTTGACAAACTAATCAATAATGAATTTGAAAACATGAATCCATTTGTTAAAAGTGACTTTAAGGTTGAAGTAAAAGAATTTGGAAAAGACAGTAGCAAGTTTCATGGAAGATTCATTCACTACTGGGACGAGCCCGAAGTGGATGACATTCCAGACATTGTAGAGCCTAGCATGCACGGCATGGTTGAGGTCATGCGTGGTTGTGGAAGAGGCTGCAAGTTTTGTGATGTTACTTTGAGACCACTTAGATACTATCCACCAGAGAAGGTAAAGCGAGAGATCGAGGTCAACATAAAAAAAGGCGGACAGAGAAATGCCTGGCTTCACAGTGATGACATTTTTGTGTATGGTCTTGACCCAAGAAAGACAAAAAACATGGCACCAAACAGGGAAGCATTGGAAGAGCTCTTCAGCGCAGTCATGTCAACCGGAATTGTTCACACAAATCCTACTCATGGTACACTTGCTGGTGCCATAGCTGATGAAAAACTAATTCCAAATATTTCCAGAATTATTCGCTCAAGTCCAGACAACAAGATAGGAATTCAATGTGGCTTTGAAACTGGAAGTTTGCGATTGATAGGAAAATATGCAGACAGAAAACTCTCTCCGTACAAGCCGGAAGAATGGCACTGGGTTGTAAAAGAAGGAGTGAAAACACTAAACGAAAATCACTGGATTCCTGCGTTTACTCTTATCATGGGACTAGATAACGCTGAGACAGAAGAGGATGCATGGGAAACAATACGTCTCATAAGCGAACTTGAAAAAGAACAACCAGAATCCATGTTTACAACAACTCCACTAACCTTTGTCCCTATTGGTCTGCTTGAAAAATCTGAATTCTTCGATATTGGAAACGAGATGACTGCAGCACAACTTGGCGTCATGTACAAGACTTGGCAGCACAACTTCAAGTATGGAATTCAAAAGTTCATGGACAAGACAGGACACAACAGCCCAATCAAAAGAAAATTGTTTACTGGTCTTGCAAAATCTCTTGGAGGAGTACCGCTAAACGCCATGGAAAAGTATGCAAGAAAGAAAGGCGCAGAACATCAGCGTGTCATTGACACCATCAAGACCAAGTACTGGTAAAACCAAATACATAAATTGCATTAATATCGGATTTAATTCGTGCCAACTCACGGTTCGCTTACAAAAGCAGGAAAAGTTCGAGGCCAGACTCCAAAGGTCCAAGCAAGAGAAAGACATGGAGAAATTGGCATAGTAAGAAATCGCGACAATTTTAGAAAAAGATTCATACTAAAACGAGTACCTGGACAGAACAAGCCAGGCCAAAGAAGAAGAAAGTAGTTTTCTGTTTAGATAATTTCTATCAAATAATTTTAGAAGTATACAATAATTGTAAACAACATAATCTTTTTTTATAGTAGTGAATTGGAAGGTTTCATGTCAGGAAACGAGTCAAACTCTATAGCTTGCTCAAAACTCATTGATGTTAAAGGATGCAAAGAATCAAAGACTACCGACAAGGGAAAGCATTACACCGTGGATGTATCTCAGGAACCTAGGATTCTTTTTGTAGATGCTATAGGTAATGGGCGCGAGATGAAGTTCAAAAGAAATACTACTTTTATAATAACATCTGAGAAGATATTGTACAACAGAGAAGACGTGGAAATAAAACCTGCCAGCAAGACATAGAATCTGATCTTGCGGTTTGTTATCTGAAAAGTTGAACAAAATAATATGAAGAACTTTGATTATCAACAGTGGCAATCAAGACTTTTGTTAAATAAAATACTCAGTAATATTTCTCTGGAGGGGAGTCTTTCTGTTCTCTGCCGGCATCACGGCCCAAGACACAACTTCCCTCCGCCCTTGATAAAAATACAAACCACATTCAAAAATAAAAAATGAAATTTCATCAAATTGGGTTGTATGTAGAGTCTAATTTTTAGATAGAAAAAGAAAAAGACCTTCTCAGGTCGAAATTTTACTTCTTTTTTGCCTTTGATTTTGCTTTTGCCTTTGATTTTGCTTTTGCCATCCATTTTAGCAAAAAGCATCGCTATTAAGTATGTTGAAATTAATTTTTTTTGTAACGATCATAACATGCACTGTTTTTTCTTTGAAACTATTTGATTATCGTGTAAGTATAATGCTTCATTCTTATTGGGTTACGTATAACCTAAAATGATAAGGAGGTGCAAGGATGAGTTACAGTGGAGGTTATGGAAGGTCTAACCGTGGATACGGAGGCGGTAGAGGCAGAAGTTTTGGAAGACGAGAATTTGATGACAAACCAAAACCAGTTGAAACAGGCAAAGAATACGACGTTTCCATAACAGAAATCAGCAGAAAAGGCGATGGAATAGCAAGAGTAGAAGGCTTTGTGATATTTGTAAAAGACGGAAAAGCAGGCCAGAATACAAAAGTTAAGATCACACAAGTTGGTCAGAGATTCGCTTCAGCTGAAATTGTCGGCGATTTGCCAGCAGAATAAGCAAGTAAGACAAAACAATTTTCATTTCATTTTTCTTTATCTTTTAATTCGTTAGGTTATCAGATGTATCATAACTACCTTCGACC
>JAWOLM010000060.1:0-4542 GCA_033853455.1 Nitrosotalea sp.
CTCATGCAAATTTTGGAATATGCGGTTTCTCATTAGATACCTATAGCGGTGATGCTCCTCTCTCAGTTACACTTTACAACATAAACATAACAGTAGGAGGTACAGATTATAATAGTGGAAACATTGCCTTCTCTATTGCAATAGATGGTCAGTGGTCTGACTATGTCACAGAACCAGTTCAGGGTCCTATAGCACAAGCTCCTGATAAAACAGTTATTTTGGATCAGCCAGGAGATCATACTATACAACTTCGCTGCAAACATTCTTCAGGGCAAACAATCGATTCAGGAATCACCACAGTTACAGTTACAAGTTCCTCCAGCTCTCCATCCTCAACTCCTTCCCAACCTCCATCGAAGCCTCCTTTGCAATTGCCACCACAAACAAACATTGGAAATTTTGATTTCGAATTGCATGTAAGTAATACCGTACTCAAAGTTACACCCGGAGGTACGATTGACACAGTCGTGGCTGTTAATCTTTTAGAAGGAGAACCAGCCCCTGTAACTTTATCTGTTAAGGGAGCATCAGGACTTGGAAATTATGTCAAAGTAAGCGCGGACCAGAATAATGAATATCCATCCTTTACCTCACGTCTGACATTTGCAACCAGTCAAGGTATTCCATCTGGTACTTACATAATTACAATTCTGGCCCAGGGTGGAGCGGTATCACATACAATTACAGTTGATCTTGTAGTTGCACAACAAGAAAAAATAGTAAAAATGCCTCCAATACAAACATCCGTCGCATGTCCATCAAGAGCTGCACAAAATTATGGTTTACCGCAAAATAACTACAAGACATCTGATTATAATGTGTGGCGAGTATACAGGTGGGATAATTCTGTCAAGACAGTGCCACAAGATTATAATCTCAATAATGGTACTGATCGTTTCATGAGGCAACATAAGGGTGTAGATTATTCCAGTTTGGATGCTAATGGAAATCCAGCATATCTGCCATTCAAAGCAGGGGTAACTGGTAAGGCTTACATCGTAAAAAATAGTCCTTGGAACACGATTAATGTCGTTCTTAACAACGGCGTCATTGTCCAGTACCTTCACGCATCAAAAATACTTGTTAAGGATAACGACCCAGTTACACCTGATACCGTACTAGGAATGACTGGAAACACTGCTACATCAGATTTACATTTGCCAATACATCTTCATGTTCAGGCAAAGGATCCTAAGGGTCATTACCTCAATCCTAACTGTCTTGGAGGGAAATAAATCTGAAAAACAACGAAAAATCATACACAACTCTGTTATTACTTTTCGTTCTATGCCTTGGAGTGGCGGTTTTATTCTCCAATGAAAATGCATCTGCCCAGAATTATGTTACATCAAGTTCTATGCAGACATACAGTTTTTCTGTTGAGGGCAATGTGAAAAACATCCAATATTCAATTACCGGAGCAACTCTGAACTCAATGACCATAAATGATACGGCAAAGTCATTACTAGTTTACATAAACTCTCCACAAAGTGGTAGCATGAAAATTGCACTTCCACGAGATGTAATAGATTCCAAACACAACAATGCTGATGTTAATTATTGGATATTTCTGGATGGTCAAGATGGTTATGGCAGTGAAACTGATACAACAGGTCAGACAAGAACCTTGACGATACCATTTGATGAAGGAACACAGGTAATAGAAATTGTTGGAACTCAGCTGGGAACTCAACAACCACCATCGGTTCCCTCATGGATTAAAAATACTGCCAAATTCTGGGCACAAGGTTCAGTCAGCGATGCTGATTTTATTAAAGGGATTCAGTATTTGATTCAACAAGGTATCATTACGGTTCCTCCGACTCAGGTTAGTGCAAATCCGTCTCAAACAATTCCATCTTGGGTAAAAAATACCGCTAACTGGTGGTCAGCAGGCCAGGTTTCAGATGCTGATTTTATCCAAAGCATACAATATTTGGTTCAAAATGGTATGATACAAGTAAGTACAGCTACAGGTATAACTACCGTACCACAACCAACAAATCAACCACCCAAAACATTTCATAATTACGGATTTTCGTTTAACTATCCTGCAGATTGGACAGTAGAGGACAAGACGACCAACAAAAATATGCCTAATGTCAAAATCCATTCAAGTGATTCTTCAACGGTTATAACTATGGGGTTGGTATCAGGCGAAAAGGCATTTGAGGGTCTTACAGGTCAGGTATACTTGGATACGCTAGTTGAATATTACAAATCTAGTTGTAACAGTAATCCAACCTGTTCAAATTTCAATCTTACTGGCAGTCAAATCATTCCATTTGAAGGAGGTTCTTTGTATCTTGTCAGTTTTAATTCCATAAACACTGACAATCAAGGAAACAAGATCATGTATACCACAGCCGATGTGGATTTACCCACACCTTATGGCACATGGGTCATGACAGCAGAAGGGCCTTCGTCTAATTATGCATCATACTCTCAACAAATTGAACAAATAATCTCCTCTCTGACCTTTGATCAAGCATCCACCTCTCAACAATCAAGCGTAACGACCATTCCACAATATCAATTATACAAAAATGATCAGTATGGTTTTTCGTTAGAATATCCTAACGAATGGAATCTTGTAGAGCACCTTGGTGCAGCTTATACAATTAAGAGCGTTATGGTCTCACCTGATAACAATTTACAATTCAACTTTGGTGTCTTGAGAAATAACAATCCATATGCAGGTATTACTGATACTGAAATTTTGGGTGATGTAACAGGCATGTTGCGAGATGGTTGCTCAAAGGCAACTTTTCAATCGCGGGGATTTGATTGTACCAGCTCGCAGTTCTTTACTAACATGAGCAGCTATCACGGCGTACCGCTTTATGGCGTTGGCATGATCTGGACCAAATCATTTCCTAACGGGACTTCGCTCAAATGGACTTCGGTCTGGGGCGTACTGCCATATGGAAACGACGTTTGGATTTTAGCTATCGAGTCCTCAGCAGATGAATTTGCAAAATACCAACAAGAAATCGGACACATGATTAATTCGTTGAATGTATACAGTATTAGCAAAACGACACCAAGTTCTGGGCAACAAACTGGAACCACACAGAGCACTTTGACCACCGACCTGACAGGACAATGGGAAGGAACATTGTCAGGAACTGGTACCTTTGATTACTATGAGCAATACACAAAACCTCCAATCAAAGTAACTTGTCAAGCCTCAGGACCTATCACATTTTCTTTGACACAGAATGGAAATGATTTGGAAGGCGATGTGGACTCTACATACATGTCTTTGACAGGCAATCCTGCTTGTCCATCGACTATTCCAATAAGTGGTCATATCAGTGCCACTGTTTCCGGCTCTTCGTTCTCAGGTACTGTATCAGGAATTGTTCTCACAGGTCAATTCACAAACAATTCAATTCAAGCATCATTGAATGGAAACGTTGCTGATGTCGCAATTGCTGGAAAAGTTACAGCACATAGGGTAGGATAACTTTGAATTCTTGCTAATTTTCAGTAATGAATATTGCGTAATCATTTAATTATGAACATTAATTCCTCTACAGCGTGAAGGAAAATGCCAAAATTTACCTAGTTTTGGCCATCTCGATAGCGGCCTTGCTTGTAGCGTCAATTACTCTCATACCATCTTTGAAACCAGAAACTGAAGAATCACATTCTATCTATGAAGGAAAAAAGCGAGAGTTTTGGTTATTCAATAGCGATATACCGGAATTCAATGAGACAAAGATGGGCATGCCACATGACACATTTAGCATGCCCGTGATAAATGTGATCCAAGGAGATACTGTAGTCATTCATTTTTTTAATACTGAAATAGCGGGTGGAGATAATCATTCTTTTACAATTAACGACAAGCCTTACAATGTTAATGTAGTATTACACCCAGGAGAGAATTCAACATTTTCTTTTAACGCAACAACTAGCGGAGTATTTACTTACTACTGTATATTTCATTATCCAACAATGAGAGGACAGCTTGTGGTACAACCTCCCACACCAAGTCAAAACTAATATTTCAATTTCAGATTTTAATGAACCGTATACATTATTCGAGTTGAGTCAAATCCATTAGTTCAGCAAGATTGTACATCTTCATGAAAATCTCTGCCTGTTCCTTGCCTTTTTTTGTCATAGGGAATTTAAATTGGAAATCTGCCACCCAGCCAGAGCCGTCTTTTGCCTCTTTTATCTCGTGATGCACTGCTATGATCTCTATTGGATGTTTCTTCAAATAATCTCTAATTTTGAGGGCATCTGATATTATGAGAGGGTTTATCATCTAATCCACCATTGACTTTCCTTCCACATTCACTCTAACTTTGCTCTTCTTTTCTTTCTTTTCAGCCAAGTCTATTGGCAGCCATTTCTTTAGTACAGGTATACCAAACATTGCGACCAACCCCATTTTCAACATCAGTCCCAAAATGAAGTCTCCTTCAAGTATCTTTTTTTCCGGCTTGTTTTGTGCATCCATTATCTGATTATAATGTGATATTGCTCTGATCATTTGTTCTATTTTCTCCTTTGGCGGCGCAGGAATGC
>JAWOLM010000061.1:0-3532 GCA_033853455.1 Nitrosotalea sp.
ATCATAATAAAAACCTGTATGATTAAGTACAAATATCCCTTTTCTGACCATCAAAAACATGGAAATTCATGTATACGATACATACGTGGAAGCAAAAGATGGGCATACAATGCACTTTGACGTCATCACTGAAGTCAAGGATCATCAAAAGGCTATCCAGTATGCAAAAGAATGGCTAAAAAGCATTGGTGAAGGCGATTCCCAAGTTACAACTGAGGAATGCCAGTTCTGCCACTCACAAGGAGCACCAGCACCAATTGCAAATGAGATCAAGGCCAAAGGATACTTCATCCAAAAGATGGAAGGCTGTCCATAGAACTATCTTTTTAATTTTTAATTTCACTATTTTTGAAAACTCTTTTTAGATCCTCAGACATTATTTCAAAGCATGACAAGAGGTGTCAAGTATAACAAGCTAACCGTAGAAGGAGATGCCTTGACAAGGTGGATTTGTGGCTGTTTTGAGACAGTGGATGGCTTCTTCAAGTTCTGTCCACAACATAATGAAGCGATGAAAAAGACTATCAGGGCACAGATTGATGAGCTTGACATGACAATTGTAGTTGATGACAAAAAGTCTGCAAGCTAGAGCATTATTATCGCAACAAATGCTGACACAAATACGATTGCAACAGTATTTAGTAGTTTTATGACTGTGTTTAGGGCAGGTCCTGCAGTATCTTTGTAGGGGTCACCAATCACATCACCAACGATTGCAATCTTGTGTTCTTCTGTGCCTTTCTTTCCTTTGATTTCCATGTACTTTTTGGCATTATCCCATGCACCGCCTGTGTTTGCAAGATGAAAGGCAAGAAAGATTCCAGTGATGACGGCACCCATCAACAGACCCACCACTGCAGGAGGCCCAATTACAACTCCTAGAATAATGGGAGCAGCTATAGTTATAGCGGCAGATTTCCACAGTTCCCGCAATGATGCCACAGTTGCAACATCAACACACTTGGCATAGTCGGGCTTTGTCTTGTAAGTCAAAATGTCTGGAGATTCTTTGAACTGTCTTCGAATCTCTTCTACCATTTTGGATGCAGCTCTTGCAACAGCTGACATTAACTGGTTTGTAATGAAAAATGGCAGCAATCCGCCGACAAGTAATCCAACCACAACGGCTGGATTTGAAAGACTGTAATTCAATGCATAGTGGATTGTGTTTGCAGGATCATGTCGAACTATTTTGTTTCCAATAAGATCAAACAACTTGCCTGCTTCGTACTGGAAAGCCTGTATCATCGCAAGAGCGGCAAGCCCTGCACTTGCGATTGCAAAACCCTTTGTAACTGCTTTTGTCGTATTCCCTACCGCATCTATCTCGTCTGTTACTTTACGGTTTTCTTCTCCCATCCCTGTCATCTCTACTATTCCACCGGCATTATCACTAATTGGCCCAAATGCATCTATGCTTAGCACGATTCCAGCCAAGCTTAGCATTGCCATTGCAGTAAGTGAAGTTCCAAATATGCCGTACAGTACAACTTGGGATTGGTCTATCTGCATACCTACTGCAGCAGATGAGACAAGAACGTAAGAGACTGCAAGTGACACGACAATTGCAATCATAAAGGGCCCTGTCGAGCGCATTCCTTGAATAATTCCCATCAAAGTCAAAGATGCATATCCCCATTTTGCAGAGGCTTCTATTTCTTGAACAGGTTTGAATCGGTAGCTTGTAAAATAATCTGTTATCCTCTGTATCACTGGAACTAGAATAACTCCTACGACCGTACTACCAAACATTGCATATGATAATGCAGAATCAGCAAGAAACATTCTTGTAAAAACAAAATTCAATACAATGGCAATTGCTGCAGAGACATAGAATGCACGTGCCAGAGGTTTATTGACGTCATCTATCTTTCTTGGACCAATTGTCGAAATTCCAATAATTGATGCAATTAATCCCGACGCTCCAATTAACATGGGATAGAAAAGATTTTGTTCATTTCCAATGAGAGCAGCAAGGAGTAGTGAAGCCAGCATTGTAACAATATAAGACTCGTAAATGTCAGAGCCCATTCCTGCTGCATCGCCTACATTATCTCCAACGTTATCTGCTATCGTCGCAGGGTTTCGAGGATCATCCTCAGGTATGTTTGCCTCTACCTTCCCTACAAGATCTGCTCCCATATCAGCAGCCTTTGTAAAGATACCACCGCCTACCCTGATGAAAAGGGCGATTAAACTTGCGCCAATTCCCACCCCCGCAATTGTAATTGGGTTTTGAAAGAAATGATAAAGTATTGTTATTGCCAACAGGGCCATTGCTGGAACCACTAGGCCAACAGTGGCCCCTCCTCTAAACGCTAGTGCAAATGTATGCCCCAAGCCTTTTCCTGATGCATTAGCGGCCCTGACAGCAGCCTTTACTGTTATTTTTAATGCAATAAGACCTGCAACAGCCGAAAGGCCTGCCCCTACCGCAAAGGCAATTCCATTGGAATAACCAATCGCTACACCAATGATAACTGCAATTCCAATTGCGATCGGAATGACTATCTTGAACTCACGTTTCAGAAAAGCCACAGCGCCTTCTCTGACGGCATTTGAGATATCAAGCATCTGCTGTGTGCCAGGTTTTTGTTTTGATACCCATCCTGCAAGTATTGCTGCAACAATAAATGAGATAATAGAAGCGCCCACAGGTACTGCAACCTCTTTGAGCGCCATCTGCAAATACACTGTGCAAGAAGTATTTATGTAAATTTATCCTACTTTTTGGATATAATGTCACAATGAAAGGATTAAAACGGCTTTAACTAGAATTTTTACATCTTTTTCTATATGGTTTGAAAATTTTACCTGCCAGTCCTCGCCTCACAAGTCTGTTGAAGCGTTTTCCATGACTAAGATATGGAAATCTCAAGTGTATCAGCTCATGCACTATAGTGTTTTCAAGTGTCTTCTCATCAGGAATCTTTTTGACATTTATGAAAACGAGATTATGCAACATGTACGATACGCCGAGGTATTTGTATGCTGAAGTTCTTCTTCCCTGAGTTATCTCTTTTGGTAGCTCGAGGACTTCTCTGGTAGTCAGAACTACACGAGGTTCTGCAATTCCAAATCTTGCTGAATATATGCCGACTTTTTCCAATATTTTAAACCGCAGATCATGGTCAAGTTGCATTGTTTGTGTTATTCCAAATCAAGTTTAATTTCGATTGTCAAATATCATATCGGAGTTTGTCCAATTTTGCAGTTTTACCAACAAAATGGTAAAGGGTCAGAAAATCGTTAGCTTAATCACAGATCATACAGCCACCGGCTCATCATACCCAGCAGTATCAATGACAATTAGGTCATAAAAAGAGTCTTGTTAGGAACAACGATGAACTAACGTAATTGCAAAGTTAAGAGCTCATCAAGTCCATTATTTCCTTTACTTTTTCTCTTATCTCTTGTGTTACTGTTACTATGACAAGACCCTCATTTGGCTGTCCATACATTATGACAGAATTTTTCGGTGCATACAAAGCAGCAGGTAAGACCAAGAGGTCCTCTTCTCCATCTACCAATA
>JAWOLM010000062.1:0-6968 GCA_033853455.1 Nitrosotalea sp.
CCTGTATTAAATATGGTAGAGTTTTTGCATTGCGGGCATTCCTTATTGACACGGTTAACTTCGATTGGCATATGTTAATCATTATTGTTTTTCTACAAAAGAAACGAGGTCAAATTATGTTATCAATTTCTTCAAATCAAACATTATAAAGAATAAGAGAGAAGTCTAGTTTGTGATTTCTGCAACAACCAAGAGTTTCATTGACAGTCTAGTAGACTATTACATGAGCGAGGCTGGATCATACAAACAAATGGCAAAATCATACTCAGATGAGGCAAGTGACATTCCGTCAGTTGCCTTTGGAATCATACTAGGGTCTATCTACTCTGCTTTTATCCAGTCCTATATCAACCAACAACAAAAACCTTCTCTAGAAGACATACAGGAATTCACACAGATTGTTAAAAAAAGAGATGCCCAGATAAAGAAAAGTATTCTTGACGCAGAAATTTAGCAAGAAAAACCATATCGAGATTTTTAATATACCTAAAAGATACCTAGGACTTGTTGAATAAAGAGAGGTGGCTCGTGCTTGTTATTCCCGTTTTTGTACTTATGATGTCATTCACAGATGGATCGACATTAACACTAGAACATCGTATTAGCCATGCTGTTTTTGCCCAGTCATCGAACAATGTCACAACAGGCTCACAGACTTTAGAAAATACAATACCAGTACCAGGCTGGGTGAGAAACAATACCGGAATGTGGGGAAATGGAAAACTAAATGATTCTCAGTTTATTTTAGGAATGCGATATCTAGTTGCAAATGATGTTGCTTTTCTCCCCCCAGAATATATCAATTCAGCTTTGCAAAAACCTGTGCCTTCTTGGATCAAAAATGTTGCTACATGGTGGGCAAACGGAAAGATTTCAGATTATGATTTTCTTTCAGACATTCAATATCTTGTAAATAACGATGTGATAAAACTTCAACCTACAGGAAATCAGACCGGAACACAAGATACCAGCATATTATCAAATAATTTTCCAAAAGGCACGATCAAAATAGATGATACCATACTTGATGTACAAATTGCAGATACTCCAGATAGGATGACAGAAGGATTACAATTTCAAAAACAGCTTTCGTATCATCAGGGAATGATCTTTGTTTTTCCAGAATCACAAATAGTTGCCATGTGGATGAAAGATATGCAATTCCCGCTAGACATGATTTGGTTTGATAGTAATGGAAATGTAGTACATATTGAAAAAAATCTTTCGCCTTGTAATGATAGTTTGCCTTGTCAAGTTTATGATGGCAATAGACAGAGCACAAAGTATGTTTTAGAAGTAACCTCAGGCTTCGTAGACAAGTTTAACGTGACAGAAAAATCAAAATTGACCATTATAAATCCCTAAAACGAAAGAAGTTACGTTCAGTTGGAATTTTGTAGTTTATGATATTAATACTATAAAGATAAATCCGGATGTTTTAAACCATAGATCATGTCGGAGATAGTACAATACCAGATTCAACAGTTAATTGATAACGGTCAGACAGTACAACTTGCTCTTGTGGAAGACGTACAGACAGAACCAGTTTCACAAAAGCAACTCATGTTAGAGGCAATCAATAAGAAACTTGACCCAGAGTTAAAAGACCAGATTCTCCCCTTTTTAGAAGCCATACTTCAAGCTCAACCAACTATTGCAATCAAGAGCTATGCCCAAACTGCAATAACAATAACCATGCCAAAGCGTAGATATGAGAGAATGGGTAGCCCTCAAGTGGGCCAGAGACTCGAAATTAACATAAAAAAGATCTAGACGAGTTTTTCTATGTCTTCCATTCTTTCAAGCGGAAGTGAGCATGTAAAATCTTTGCAAACATAGACTTTAGTCTTTGTTTTATCAAATTCTTTGCCTGAGAAAAACGGCAATTGTTGAAGATCATCTAGACTTTCTTGGTTTCTAATACCTACAAGTATGGATTCAGGAAGGAATTTCTTTTCTAGCCAAGCCCACAATTCTTTGTCTAAATAATTTATCATTGTTATTTCAATTGGTTTTCTCAGATACATGTAGATGACATTTAGCAACTGCCCAAAACCAAATGGATTTTCAGCAGCCATCGTAGAGAGAGATTCCATTATCTTAAGAGATGCGTCAAGATACTTTTTATCTTGAGTAATGTGATATAATCTTAGCATTACTCCTGATGCGATAGAGTTACCAGACGGCATTGATAGATCATAGATATTTTTTGTTCTAACTATTAGCTTTTCATGATTATCGGCAGTGAAAAAGAAACTTTTCTCTTTTTCGTCCCAGAAATGATCAATAAGATAATTTGCATAATGTGTTACAAGATCTAGACATTTTTTGCTCGGCTTTACCTCGAAGTAATCCAAAAGTGCATTCACATAATATGCATAATCATCAAGATATGCTTTCAGTTTGGCATGCCCGTCCTTGTAAGCATGTAACAGCTCTCCATCTTTTGTCAGTTTTTCTTCTATAAACTTGATACCGTTTTCAGCAACAAGTAGAAACTTTTCTTCTCCTGTAACACGGTATCCTTTCAAAAATCCGATTATCATGAGGCTATTCCAACTGGTAAGAATCTTTTCGTCTCTTCCAGGCCTAACACGTTTGTTTCTCTCCTCTAAAAGTTTCATCCTACTTTTATCAATAATTTCTTTGATTTCAGATTCCTTCTTACCAAATTGAAAGGCGATGGAAGAGATGTTTATACTATTATACAATATGGTATGACCTTCGAAGTTTCCCCCATCAGTAACATCATAATAGAGGCAAAAGGGTTCAGAATCGTTTCCAAGTATTTTTTGAATCTCTTTTTTATTCCAGACATAATACTTGCCCTCTTCACCTTCAGAATCGGCATCCTGTGCAGAATAGAAACCCCCTTCAGAAGATGTCATCTCTTTTAGAACATATTCTAGAGTGCCTCGTACTATTTCGAGATATTTTGTGTCCTTTGTTATCTGGTATGCTTCTGCGTATACAACCGGCAACAGTGCATTGTCATACAGCATCTTTTCAAAATGCGGTACAAGCCATCTAGAGTCAGTTGAATACCTATGAAACCCTCCTCCAACTTGGTCGTATATTCCGCCATTTGCCATTTTTGTAAGTGTTCGCAAAACAAATTCTTGAAACTTGGAAATTTTCGATAGTTTAGAGTATCTTAACATAAAGGAAAGATTTGCCGCATTTGGGAATTTTGGTGCATGACCAAAACCCCCATTCACAGTGTCTCCAAGCGAAAGCAAATTCATTGCAGCTTCATCAAGGATTGATTTATCTAATTTTGATGGCATGGCGATGGATTCAGTTTTTTTCAATGCGTTGACAAAGTTTTCAGCTGCGGCCTCGACGTCATTTGGTTTTTCTTTCCAAGCTTGAGCAAGCTGTCTTAGGATGCTTCCAAATCCTGGTCGTCCATAACTATCAAGTGGTGGAAAATATGTTCCAACATAGAAAGGTCTTTGATCTGGAGTGAGAAAAACGCTTAGAGGCCATCCCCCGCTTCCTGTGTTTAATTGACATACTTTTTGATAAATGTCATCAATGTCAGGCCTTTCTTCTCTATCTACTTTGATATTGACAAAATTTTCGTTCATTATTTGTGCGATGTCCTCGTTTTCAAAAGACTCGTGAGCCATAACGTGACACCAATGGCAGGCACTATATCCGACGCTCAAAAAGATTGGTTTGTTCTCATTTTTTGCCTTCTTTAAGGCCTCATCACACCAAGCATGCCAGTTAACGGGATTGTAGGCATGTTGCAAAAGATAAGGACTTGATTCATGAACCAGATTATTAGGGGTCACAATCTTTAGGACTGAAAAAGCCTATTTGTTTCTTCCATCCATTTGATTATGTTGGGATTTTTCTTCTTTCAAATATTAAATAACAGTAGAAATCCCTTCTGGTATGAACTGCAAACGCTGTCATCATACGGATGCAGCACATGAACCATCAGACAAAAGCCACTCTGTAATACTGGCTGGAAAATGTCTTATACCAAACTGTTCTTGCAAGCAATACCTCGACCCTATAGATGAAATCGATGAGGAATTAATCTGATTTCTACTTGCCAGTTGCGTTTACACTGATTGTTTCGTTTAGGTTAGCTGTTTTCGTTGTTCCAGTGCTGTTACTAGACTGACTAGTCGAGCTCGTACCCTTTACAATTACCTGTCCCGTCATCCAAGGGTGAACTTGACAGAAGTAGTTGTAGGTCCCTGCAGTATTGAAAGGAGGACTTGTGTATGACTTGCCAGCTGCAATCAAACTACTATCAAAGACAGTACCTGTCTGATTGTCTGTTAGTTTACCACTAGTTGCAGTGTGACCAACAGAATCAGCATTTGTCCATGTCACTGTGTCTCCGACATTGACGGTAATGAATTGAGGATTAAAGCAATCGGTTATAGTACAAATGCCTTTGGTAGCACTTGCACCGTTACTGATTATCACAGTTGTTCCGCCTTGCGTGTTAGCAGTTGTACTCAAACTTGTAGGTAGCGATACAGATGTTTGATTTGCCTTAGCTGTCACATTTGTTGATATAGTCATGTTTGTAATGGCTAAAGTTTGTTTGGGGCTTGTTACAGATTGATTAGTTGCAATGATATTGGTTTGATTATTCATATTCAAAGGCGAAGAGACTCCCGCGGTCGCATTTGTGGCATTTGCGCTTGTTGCTGCGGCAGTTTGGTTTTGAGGTGCTTTTGGAACTGCCTGGGTAGCATTTGTCACATTATATGATACCCACGCATAATCTTCCACAGGAACATCAGTACCTGTTATTGTTTTCAGGTTTTCCCTGAAAGCTGGTGAAAAAATTAAGACTTGGGTAGGCGTTCCTTTTAGATTATCTTCTTGTATTTTTTGATAATCAGTAGCATTAGCAAAAGAATCTTGATGCTGACCAAGTGTTATTTGTTGTCCCACTGCCAAAGAGCCATCATAAAGAACTACATTGTATCCTCGAGGAGGAGTTTTGAGGAAAACTTCGGCGTTAGACATTAAACGTAAATTGTAATCTTTAGAGCTATTGAAGAGCAATACCTGAATTGAGCTTCCATTATTTTGTTTTGCGTCTTGAGTTTGTAATGCGCGAGCTGCGTCAATTGTGTCTGCCTGATCAAGTAGTTTCAGTTTTGCACCAATTGGTTGTGAAACATCAAACATGACAATGTTATATCCTGTCTTTGGCGTCATGGCATCCACTTCTTGTAGTGCCATTATGTTAGTTGAAAAGTGGTAGTCATCACCTATTGCCCACACGAGTAAACCAATTACTACAAGAGATACCGAAATTACAATCATTGAAAAGCCTACTTTTCTATAGTTATGCGGATTCTTGTCTTTTACAACAGGTTTTGTATTGCTCGAAGGATTACTCGGTGCAGACATTTGTTGTCCAAAAATTAGGTGCTGAATTTAACCTTTTTTAAACACTCGTTTGCAAAGTCTCTAGCCTAGACATTTAGTTTTATTGTATAGAATCAAGTCTTTTTTCTACTTTGAAAATCTGTAGTGTTAAGAGATCTATTGCCTTTTTCAAGTGTTCAAATTCATCTACAAGATGCTTTTGATTTTCGGTTAGCCCCTTGAGCACTCCTATCATAGATTTTTGGTACTTGTCAGGTGAAGCGGCTTCAAGTGCGTCGAGTCTAGATACTAAAATATCTAGATCTTTTTGCATCTTCTTGCCATGTGACTTTTCCACACAGGATTTTTGCCCGCACCATATATGAACATAAAGTTAAAAGATTCACAAAATAAGCAAAAGCATGATTGAAGAGAAGATTACATCATTGAACATTTCTCTTCCAGTTCCACCCAAGCCTGCAGGTTCGTACATACCTGTCGTGAAAACTGGAAACCTAGTTTTTGTGTCAGGACAGATTCCGGTAAAAAATGGCAAGGTAGAATTCCAAGGAAAGGTATCAAAAGAGACATCGTTAGACACAGCCCAACAAGCAGCAAAACTTTGCATCATAAACGCCTTGGCTCAACTCAAATCAGAGATTGGAACTTTGGACAAGGTTTCAAAAATTGTCAGAGTATCTGGCTTTGTAAATAGCTCAAGTGATTTTTATGATCAGCCAAAAGTCATCAATGCTGCGTCAGATTTGTTGTTTGAGATTTTTGGAGAAAAAGGAAAACACACTAGAATAGCAGTAGGAGTTGCAAGTCTACCTTTGAATTCTACAGTTGAGATAGATTTGGTAGCAGAGATTAACTAAGTTTAGAGTTGAATTTTTTAATAAATTGTGAGATTTTCTCTTTTGGTATTACTGCTCCACAGGCCTTGTCATGTCCTCCTCCTGAACCTCCAAAATCTGTTGCCAATTGGTTAACAATTCGCCCAAGATGTAATTTGCATGATTTTGAACCACGAATTGATACAGCGTATATCCCTTTCTCTTCTCGGAATTTGTAAGAAACTCCAACATCTTTTCCTGATAGACCCAAAACAAAATTGACCACCATGCTGGCTCCAGAGTCTGTTACTTCCATGTATGCTAAGTTTTTCATTTTCTTCATATTCTCTTTGACTTTTTGTATCACACCAGAAATTCTCTCAGCTTGAATGCGAGCAAATTCAAAGGTATTTGGAATGTCGTGAGGGTATTTTAGCTGACTAAGTTCTTCAACCAAGTATAACAAATATTCATTGTCCTTTTGATGACTCACAATTGTAAATGTAAGGACGGTAGCTTCAAGCAATACAAATTGTCTGTCAAATCGCTGAAGCAGCGAGTAACCGACGGGTCTATCTTCCATGTAATCTGTAACTGCAGAGCATGCGGCAATCAGCGAACTGTGGTCATTTAGTTTTGATTTAAATGCACTATAGACTTGGACTGTGGTACATTCGTTTATGTTATGAATTAATTTGACTTTTAAGGACTGAATTTTTTTCTTTATGTTTTCATCTAAATCATGATGATCAATATAGGTAACTGCTACACGTTTTTTTCTAA
>JAWOLM010000063.1:0-3097 GCA_033853455.1 Nitrosotalea sp.
ATGAATCTGCATTCAAAGAACTTGGATGCGCTGTAAAGTTTGATTTGACAGAGAATACGATTATCTTCAAGCTTGACAAGAAATACTCTCATGATAATTAGGAAAAGTGTTAACTCATGACCTATGACAAGAATTCAAAAAAAGCTATTGAGTTACACAAGAAACTAAAAGGAAAGATTGTTGTCACAGGAAAGATAAAGAACCTCAAATCAAATGAGATAAAACTAATCTATACACCTGGCGTCGCGGCTGTGTGCGAGGAAATATACCATCATCCTGCGAAAAAATTTTCTCTTACATCTAAGGGGAACAACGTAGCCATTGTAACTGATGGCACCAGGATACTAGGGCTTGGAAACATTGGCCCATATGCATCTCTGCCCGTAATGGAGGGCAAAGCAGTTTTGTATCAAGAATTTGGTAAAGTGAGTGCCTTTCCGATATGTCTAGCTGTTACCAAAAAAGAGGAGATTATTGGTACTATCAAGGCAATCGAGCCAGCTTTTGGAGCAATAAACTTGGAAGATATCGAATCTCCAAAGGTGTTAGAAATTTCAGATGAGCTTGAAAAACTACTTTTCATTCCAGTCTTTCACGATGATAGACATGGAACCTCAGTTGTAGTTTTAGCAGCATTACTGAATTCTCTCAAACTTGTCAAAAAGCAACTCTCAACAATTCGGATTATTATCGCAGGAGCTGGTTCTGCTGGCTATGGAATCTGCAAACTGCTTGTAGCTGCAGGTTGTAGGAAAATACTTGTCACAGACTCAGACGGCATAATCTACAAAGGAAGGCGCAAGAACATGAACAAATACAAAAATGAACTAGCAAGCATAACCAACCAAAAGAGGGAAAAAGGCCTATTAGGTGATGCATTACGTGGGGCAGATGTCTTCATCGGTGTATCAGGGAAAAATAATCTGATAACATCGAAGATGATAAAAGAGATGAATTATGACCCAATAATTTTTGCACTGACAAACCCAGAGCCTGAGATAAAGCCAGATCTTGCCAAGAAATCGGGCGCAAAAATTGTAGCAACTGGAAGTTATCTCTATCCGAATAAGGTCAATAACGCTCTCGTCTTTCCACATCTCATGCGTGCAATACTTGACAAGAAAATAAAAAAGATAACAATGAATCTATTGCTTGCTACTGCAAGAGCAATATCTTACACCATTCCAGACAAAAAACTGCACTACGAAAACATCCTGCCTGATATGTATGACAAACAAATTCAGAAGAACATTGCAAAGGAAATTTCAAAATTAAAAATAAAATGACCTTCTGTGTTTACTGAACAAATCCAATAATAAATAATCTTTTTATCACACTGCCTTGAAATCAGATTCTCTTATACCATAAGAAACTGATTAATAACGCCTAGATGAATTGATGCTACTTGCCAATTAACAGCGGAGACTCGGCATGGGTTATGATTGCCTCAAGCCTAGTTTTGCTTATGACACCTGCCCTTGGAATGTTTGAGGCAGGATTACTGAGACGTAAAAATACTGTGTCAATCTTTATGCAGATCTTTTTTGGACTCGCTCTGCTGAGTGTAATGTGGTTTACTTTTGGCTTTAGCCTAACGTTTGGTCCTGATACTGGGGAAGGAATTACTGGAAATCTTGACTGGGCTTTTCTTGAAGGTGTACCACAAAATGATTCTGTCAAATACGCTCCAATGGTTCCAGGTGTACTATTTGCCATGTTTCAGATGATGTTTGCAGTAATTACACCGTTGATTCTTACTGGTGCGGTTGCAGAGAGGATGAAGTTTAGTGCATACATTTTGTTTATTGTAGCGTGGAGTGGTCTCATCTATTATCCTCTAGTTCATTGGATCTGGGGAGGAGGATGGCTGCATAATCTAGGTGTTGTAGATTTTGCAGGTGGAATAATAATTCACACTACAACCGGAGTTGGAGGAATTGCAGCAGCATTGGTGCTTGGAAGGAGGTTAAACTTTGGGCCCGGAATAATGGTGCCTCACAGCATTCCTCTTGCGGTACTTGGATCCTCACTTCTATGGCTTGGATGGTTTGGATTTAATGCAGGAAGTGCATATTCTGCAGGAAGCATTTCTGGTCTTACAATCATAAACACACAGATAGCCTCAGCTGTTTCTGCACTTATTTGGGTGGTAATCTTTTGGATAAGAACCAAGAAATCAAGCGTAATTGCTGCAATCAACGGAGCTGTTGCAGGTCTTGCAGGAATTACTCCAGCATCAGGTTATGTCGGAGTAGAATACGCATTCATCATCGGGGCAGTATGTGGGATACTCTCCTCTATCGCGGTTCCCTTCTTTAAGGAGAAACTAAAGATTGACGACGCATTAGATGTTGGCTCTGTGCATGGAGTGGCGGGAATATTGGGTTCTTTGCTAGTAGGAGTGTTTGCAAGTTCGCTTGTAAACCATGCTGGTGTCAACGGATTGCTATTTGGAAACGTTCACCAACTCGAGGCACAAGCAATAGGAGTGGGCATTGCAATCTTGATGGGATTTGGAGGCACGTGGGCAATCTTGAAGGTTCTAGGTGTGCTGATTCCAATACGCGTCTCACCAGAAGTTGAAGAAGCGGGACTTGACATACAAGAACATGCAGAACGCGCATATTCTGATGAAGAGGAATTTGGAAAACTGTAAAATCTGGAATACCTTAAAATAGAAAATTTTTCCATTTTGTATTATCCATGGCGGGATTTGAAAAAGACTGTCCTATCTGCAAGAAAAAATTTACGAGTCTTCTTGAGTACACCACTCATCTTGGAAAGGACCATCGGGATATTCCAATTGAGAGAATTCTGAAAGTGGACAAAGAAGACAAGTGGAGTATGACTGGCAAATAGAAATCCTATTCGCTTATCTCATCAAGGATTCTTCTGTATGATGTTTATATCTAAAATCTTGACACTAGTTTTGACATCCAGAATCTTATGAGGATAATAAAAATTTCGCATAATTTATCGTAGTCATCAAGGCATTTTAAAATAAAATTTAATCAAAGCCTATAAGATCTGGTATTCATATAGGATTAATGACAAATAAAATCGCAATAGTTCTGGCAATTGCCGCAATTGCAATTGT
>JAWOLM010000064.1:0-10993 GCA_033853455.1 Nitrosotalea sp.
CCTTTTTTGAGGCTTGGAATACGATACAATCTAAATGAGTTTATTCCATACTGATGAATCTTGTCAGTTTTTAATTCCTCAGCAAGATTGACAATTGTTATTGCCTCAAATGGGCAGACCTTTACACAGATCCCACATCCGTTGCATATGGCTTCATCGATCTGAGCCTTTCCTACCTCCTCATTCAATATTATACAATCTGCCCCTGACTTGTTAACAGGACAATATTTGATACATTCAAGACCGCATTTTTTTGGTTGGCAAACTTCCTTATCGAGAACTGCTACCCTATGAGTCATGGCTAACCACACCTTTCTTAATTTATATCTCTATCAAGCAAGATTAATACAGAACATTTAGAATGAGATAATCAAGCCGGCCATAGCGTTGGGGTCCGACCCGGTCCCATTCCGAACCCGGAAGTCAAACCCGATGTCGCTACTGTGTTACTAAGGTGCGAGAGCACTTGGGAAGCAGTAGTGCTGGCGCCTTTCTATTCTAACGCAACTGAGTTGGGAGAGCCTTTCCAAACTGTTTGAATTGCAGTGTTCTTGTGCACGCCACGTTTTTGCGCATCATCAGGAAAATTTTCTACATATTCTGATACCAAAGTCTTTATGGTTTGATCGACTTTCTCTACTGAAACTATATCAGTGAAGAGGAATGGTATCTGACTACAACCAACTATGTATCCATTGACGCTAGGAGTGATGTTAAAAGTTAGTTTAGGCAACTTTCTAGTCCTTGCCATAACCTACTATATTGCAACAAAGCCTAAAAAAGATCTTGTTTATCTTTAGATTTATTGGCTAATTGTGCAATCTGTGGTGAAAAATTTACAGATGATATAAGATTCCTAAATCATATGATGGAAAAACATGGATTTAGGAATCCAAGCACTGGTGTTCCTGATAGGAACAGTCGTGGATACTAATTTGATTATAAGTCATTAAATTGAGAATCACTCAGAGGTATCTTTTGACTACTTGAAAGTAGAGTTTTTGTTCTTGCAAAAAACGCCTTTGTATTTTTGCAATCATTTCCATATGTAAGAGGAATTTCTTTCAAGGGCAACTTTCTAGATCTTCTTGTTAAAATATGCATTAGTAATGGAATGACTCCTGCCCTTCCTCCATATGCCATTCTATTGGTCACAAACCAAAACATACGTGTAGAATCATAATCATTTGGAAATATTCTTGATTTGATCTCTCTTCCAAGATCTGTATAGTGTCCTACAAACAAGATGTTTTCTTTTGCTAAAGACTTTACAATACTGGCAAATTTTGAGCAATGATAGCACTTGTCATCGTATATCAGTATTGGAAGCAGCTCCTGAATATTCATATCATTATATGTCTTGTTTCAAATTAAAATTTTATGAAAATAACTTTTTATTGGCTCCAAATAACGATAGAATTCATGAATCTGGGTTTGCAAAATAATACTTTAGAAATTCAAATTTTAGAACGGATATGGGCCTAAACTACTATCACATTCTTAAAAGGGTGAAAGAAGGCAGAAAACTTGTCATAAAGGGGACTACTGCTGCTGGCTCTGGTCATCCTGGTGGATCATTCTCTATGGCAGAAATTATGGGTTGCATGTATTCAAAGTTCTTACGATATGATCCAAAAAATCCTCTTTGGCAGGATAGAGATAGACTGGTTTTATCAAAAGGCCACGCCTCTCCTGGACTTTTTTCAAATTTGGCAGTTGCAGGATACTTTGACAAATCAGAAATGGAAACTTTGCGAAAATTTGGAAGCAGACTTCAAGGTCACCCAGACTTCAAGTGTCCTGGTGTGGAATTTTGTGGAGGTTCACTTGGCTTGGGTCTTTCATTCTCAATTGGAATGGCTCTTGCAGCGAAAATGGATGGCAAAGGTCACCATATCTACACAATAATTGGAGATGGGGAATCTGATGAGGGACAAGTATGGGAAGCAGCCATGGCTGGCTCGAAATTCAGATTGGATAATTTGACAGTCTTTTTGGACAGGAACTTCATCCAACAGGACGACTATACAGAGCGAATTATGCCACTAGACGAAGAATTGATTGGTGATGATATTTCTGAAATGTGGAAAAATGCTGCTAGGTGGAAAGTTGGAGATAAATGGAGATCTTTTGGGTGGAACGTTCTAGAAATAGATGGCCATCGTATAGAACAAATCGCAAAGGCGCTTAATTCGGTTTTGCAAACCAGAGGAGTTCCATCCATAATTGTTGCACGTACCGTCAAAGGAAAATCTGTTGAGCATATGGAAGACAATCCAAAATGGCATGGGGTTGCACCAAATCCGCAAATCGCTCCAATAATAGAATTGGAAATTGATTGTCAATTTCTCATATCTCCATCAATAATTGCGGGCGATATGACTAATCTGGAAAATGAAGTAAAGAGGGCTTCTCAGGGCAGAGCTGATTTTATTCATCTTGATGTCATGGATGGACTGTTTGTACCTAACAAAACATTTGATCATGAAAAAATAAAACAACTTAGAACCATAACTCCAATTCCATTTGATACTCATCTGATGATAAATGAACCAGTAAAACACGTTAGAGACTATGTTAATGCTGGTAGCGATATTATTACAGTTCATGCAGAAGTTTGCGACGAATCAAGCTTTGGAGAGATTCATGATGTATTGCGTGCAAATGAGGCAAGCGTAGGTCTCGCAATCAATCCTGAAACAGAATTTCCATCTTGGGCTGAAAAATTTATTCCAGATTTGGACCAGTTAATAATAATGTCAGTTGTTCCAGGCAAGTCTGGCCAAAAATATATTGAATCTACTCATGAGAAAACTCGAAGAATTTCAAAATTACTCGCAGAAAAAAACTTCCAAGGCCTAATTGAGGCTGATGGGGGAGTTGATCTGACCAATATAGAATCATGTTTCTTAGATGGCGCCAGAGCATTTGTGGGCGGCAGTGCTCTCATTGGTCAAAAAGATGTACGTCTTGCTATAATGGAATTTAGAAAGCGTTTGATGCACGCAAGAAGAAGCCTCTTGATAAATAAAGCACATGGTCTTGGAGGCTCTGAATTAGTAACAAAATGGATAGACCTTCATGAGGTAGGTAAGAAAAAGTCTGAACTTATCCAGATTGCAAAGGAGGCTGGCTTTGTATGACTGAATTTGCAGACATGAGGACTGTATATGGAGAAACGTTGATCAAGATAGGGGATTCAAATCCGGACGTGGTTGTGGTAGGAGCTGATACCACAGACTCGCTTAAAACCAAACCATTTGGTAAAAAGTTTCCAAATAGATTCTTCAATGTTGGAATTGCTGAAGGAAATCTAATAACGATAGCAGCAGGCCTTGCTAACGAAGGCAAGATCCCTTTTGCTAGTACTTATGCGGCATTCCTTCCTGGCAGGTGTGTCGATCAGATAAGAAACGCAATTGCATATCCGACAAGAAACGGAAAAAATGGATTAAATGTCAAAATGGTTGTTTCTCATGGAGGATTAAGCGTAGGTGCTGATGGTGGTTCTCATCAACAAATTGAAGACATCGCGATAATGCGGGCTATTCCAAACATTAGAGTCTTAATTCCTGCAGATACAGTTGCAGTAGAAAAACTCATACAATTGATTTCACAATCCTATGGTCCATTTTACATGAGACTAGCTAGATCAAAAACTCCAATTATACATTCACAAACACAGGAATTTCAGATAGGTAAAGGAATAGTTTTACGAGATGGTACTGATTGTACTATTGTTGCTTGTGGAATCACAGTACAAATGGCACTTGATGCGGCTGACCTGTTGAAACAAGAAGGGATTTCATGTAGAGTAATTGACATGTTCTCAATTAAGCCAATAGATTCAGACCTTTTGGAAAAAGCAGCTCGCGAAACAGGAGGAATTGTTACATGTGAAGAACACAATATGATGGCAGGCCTCGGTTCTGCCGTATCAGAGGTCATATCAGAGAAATATCCTGTTCTTATGAGAAAGATAGGAGCAAGAGACAAATTCGGTGAGTCTGCAAGGGATAGTGAAATTCCATTATTGCTAGAAAAACATGGTATAACATCAATTCATATATCTAATGCCGTTAAAGATATCAGGAGTAGGAAACAATGAAAATATTCCTTGATACGGCCAACCTTGCATCGATAAAACTGTATAATGACATGGGCCTAGTTGATGGAATTACTACCAATCCGTCGCTTTTAGCAAAAGAAGGGGGGGATCCACAAAAAACAATGGAAGAAATTGTCAGAATTGTAAAAGGTGATGTCAGCCTCGAGGTGGTTAGTACAGAAACTTCAGGAATGGTAGAAGAAGGAAAACGACTTCGAAAATATGGTAACAATGTTGTAGTAAAATGTCCTCTAACACCAGAGGGATTAAAAGCATGCAAAATTTTAACATCGGATGGAATTCCTGTTAATGTAACACTTTGTTTTTCTGTAAATCAAGCAATACTATCTGCCAAGGCAGGTGCGAAATATGTGAGCCCCTTCATAGGAAGGCTGGATGATAACGGCCACGATGGAATTGAACTAATCAGGGAAATGCATCAAGTTTTCCAAAATTACAAATTTGGTACGCAAATTCTTGTTGCAAGTGTAAGACACCCCATGCATGTTGTAGAGGCTGCAAAAATTGGAGCGGATGTAGTAACTTTGCCGCCCGATGTATTAGGCAAAATGCTAAAACACCCATTGACTGACATTGGACTAAAAAACTTTCTTGCAGACTGGGAAAAACTCAAGAAGGAAAATCCAAGTATCAGAATTTAGATAAAAATAAAACACCAAATCTTTCAGTGTTTTCCAATCCACTGATATCTATATTCTTCATCAAACAAGTCGGTCTTGATCATCTTGGGATTTATCTTGGCATCTAACTTGACATCGAAAAATCCTAGACTTCCTTTATACGGAATTGGAACTCTGAGCTTTATTGGACTCCTCAGCAGAAATCCGTATCTGTGGTCAAAAAATTCACTGTCTGCCCAGTGTTTGTCATAATCCGATTTTATTTCATTCAGAGTTTTGTAAACTTTGACATCGTAAAGTTCTACTCTGCCTAATATTACTCCGGTTTCAAGTTTTTTCTCGTCAATACCTAGTTTTTTGCAAGCTTTTGCCTTTATTTTAAGAGGTGCATGAACAAGAAACTCTCCTCTAAATTTAGTATTCCATTTTCTAAGCTCTATGGTTTTCTTTCCCTGAATTATAAGATCGGCATATGGCTGAGAAACAGACAAACATTTCATATCATTCTGAACCTAGTACATTTAAGACTCGCTTTGGAATTTCGTTTAATCTGCTTACTGCAAGAGTACGTTCATAGCCCAATCTCCTCAAGTTGTTTGCAATTGTAATCGCACCTTCAGTATCTGGACCGACACCGATTGCAACCATCTTTGTTCCTAAAAGCTTGTAATCTTTCATTACTGCTCTTACAGCATCTGGATCTGATGGTTCTCCATCAGTTAATGTAAGAAAAATATCTGGTTTTTTTGAACGTATCGTGGGAAGTAATAGATTGTAAACCTCAGCTAATGGCGTACTACCATTTGCTTTTATTTGTGCAAGTCTTTTTGTTGCTGCGTTATTCCATTGCAAGTTTTCAGGTTTTATCAACCAACATGTAACCTGTTTTTGTTCTGTGTTAAATGCGTAGACTGAGAATCGTACTTTTAAAAAGTCCAAAACTTCGCATAGAGCTAGTGTTGCCTTTTTGTACTCTGTTTCCTGTTCGGCTATGCTGGAAGAATGATCAAGCAAAATGAATATTCTTGTCTTGATTGCTATTTTTTTATCAGTAACAAATGGTTTGTGACCCTCCATGTAAGTCTCCTCGTCAAATTCATCGCCAGAAACCACATGCTGTTCTTTCCAACCCGATTTCCATTCTTTGAACTTGGCTTTTAGGTTGTTAATCAGATCAACATCGTAGATCTTTGTTTCATCTACATTTGTTAGTGTAGGAATTCTAACGCCAACTACCTCAGTTATGAGACCCTTGTTTTCACTTCTTTTTGCTTCTTCAAGTAATACCTTGAACTCATCAAATACTTGTTTCCCCTGATTTACTTGTGTAGGATCTAATTCGCCAAAATCACTTTCCCTGTATTTTGCAACCTTGCTCAATGTTTTCATAAAGTCTTGTTCAGTCATGGCAATACCTGACATGATTTTTGGCATGGAAATTGGTATGGTAAGAAGTGGGTCAATCTCCAAGATCTTTATAATTTCAGAAACTTTCTTCTCAAGCCAATCCACTCCGTATTCTTTCTCAACTGCTTCTTTTACTGTCTCGTTAGCAATTGTGACTGCTTTTTGAATTTTTTCATACCCGCTTGGCTGTATCTCTCCTTTGATATCGCCCAACAGAAAGTACTGTGCAAACCCTTCCACAATCCTGTTGTGACCATATAGTGAATTAAGCAATGGTCTGTAAAGCCAAGCAAACCCATAATTGAACATTATCTCTTCATCCATTCCCTGCCAATATTTTCTTCCGATTGTCTCTATTCGTCGCGTATCTAATGTATTTAGGATAAAACCGAATGCGTGGTCATTACTTAGAATTTTGTTTGAATGCTTTATCCTCATTGATTCATACCAAAGCGTAGTTCTAAACTGTCTATATTTTTGAAAATCTGTTCCGTGAAATCGATCTAACGGAAACATTGTAATTTTGTTTTCTCGTAACTTTGTCTGAATCTCTTTTTGATCTTTAATGCTTAGAGTAATCTCTTCCTTTCCAGACCATCGTCTAACTAAAAATGTGCCTATTTCAAGTAATGTGTCATTTCTTAGCTGTAATGAATGCATCAATTTCCAAACATCGATGTTATGATATCATTTACTTTTTGATATTCTACATTGCCCCATTGAGCATACACATTTGCAAATACAATATCAGCAGCCTGTCTTGGTTTCATACCTGAATCAAGTATCTTACCAAATGCTATGGTTTCACGCAAGCTGGGTGAATAATACAGCTCTTCAACTGCAGCAGCCTGTCTTAAGGTATTTGCAAGTCTGATTCCTTGGACAATTTCGTTTTCATGAGATTTACTGACATATTTTTTTACTATCTCAACCTCTATCTCCTCTGGTGGATAATCCAGTCTTATTCTCACAGGAAATCTACTGAGAAGTTGTGGAGGAAGCTCTTTCGTACCAACATGCGAGAGAGGATTTATGGTTGCTACTACAAACCATTCTTTTGCAGCTTCGATTAATTGCCCACCAGCTTCCTTGAGTACAAGTTGTCTTCTATCATCTAATGCCTCATCTAATCTAAGCAAGACATCAGCTTCTGCAGAATTTATCTCGTCAAGATAAAGCATGCTCCCTTCCTTCATGGATTTTACCAATATTCCTTCTTCAAAATCGATTGTGCCACTCTCTAGAGTTTTTGAGCCAACCAGATGACTCTCACGAGTTCTCAAACTGAAATTAATTGATTCCAACTTTTTCCCTTTTCTTGTAGCAAATTCTCTTACAAGTGTAGTCTTTCCAGTTCCCTTTGGACCGATTATTAGAACAAATAGACCTGACTCGTAGGCTCTGTCTAAAACTTCAAAGGAATTATTCCAATCTATGTACAAAGATTCTGCTAGCACGACTTGCTAACAGTATTTCCTTAATTTAAGACTGTCTTAGTTATTATTCAATCTAGAAAGTTAATTTCCCAGTTTTGCATAAGACTCGTCTAGAATTTTATGCAATGTCTTATGCCAACCATCATAGCCATCAGGAGCCCTTGGAAAATTACGATAATGTTCTGTCAGGTGTTTATTTTGTTGTGCCGTAAATCGTAGTCCGTCTGCTAATTTTTTATTCATAGCTCCTCTAATAATCATGCCAAGCTTTCCGACAGTTCCAAAATCAGGATGTTCTCCTTTACTGATGGCTTCAACATCTAACTTTGACAAAAAGTGTTTCATTCCATAGTTTATTTGCTCATTTGTTAGAGTCTGAAGTAATCTTCTAAAAATCTCCAAGCCTGCAGTTTTATAGCCATAGTCATTGATAAAATCGACATTATATTGCCATAATCCTTTCTCACTTACATCCTCAGCTTCGATTGCTGCCACTGCATTCTTTCCAATTATGGTTGCTGCAACTATGGCAGGACCAATGCCTCCAGCATCTAACGGTTTTGGCATCCAAGCTGCATCACCCACTAACATGTATCCATTTGCAACTAGACAATCATTTTGCCTTCGTACTGAGACTTGCCAGTTACCAGTGACATTCATTGAATCGCTAGAGTCATCAGACAGTTTTGGATTCTTTATGGCCTTGTTAATCTTTACATAATCATTTATCAATTTGGTAACATCGTCGTTTCTTCCCAATCTCTGATTCCTTTTTTGGAGCTCTTTCTGCTGAACTCCTAGTCCTATGTTTACCTTGTTTTGACCCTTTGGAAAGACCCAACCGTATCCTCCAGGAGCAAGGTCTTGATCTAAATGTATAATACAATAATCAGGATCAAAGTCTGTTTTATCATCAGAACCATGTTCAAATTTCATTATGTGCCTGCCTGTGGACTCGAGGTCGTCTCGATCTATCTTTCTCTCAATTTTCGAGTTTATAGAAAGACCATTTCGTAACATTGAGGTAACGCCTGTAGCGTCAATTACTATTTTTGCAGTCTTTTTGAATGGTTCATTTGTAACAAGGTTGGTACCTTCTACTCCTACAACAGTGCCGTTTTCATAAATCAGATTTCTCAATGCAGTTGAATATTGGATGATGATTCCCATCTTCTTTGCATCACTGAGTTGACGCTTTGGGAGCTGTTGTCTGTTTAACATATAGCCATCCCCGTCAAATGGAATTGAAGTCTCTCTATCTGGTGAAAAGGCCATTACTCCTTTAACAGGATGTTCAATCTCTGGATTCCCCCAACTGATCTTTATTCTCTCAGTCATATAGTCAACTGTGTTCTTACCTACTGCGTCTCCGCATATCCAACCGTTTATCGTTTTTTTACCTAAAGACGGTTCTTGATTTCTATCAATAACAAGAATTGATAATCTTTGTTTAGAGTAGAATGCAGCTGACTGTGCTGAGATCATTCCAGCAAGACCTCCACCTGCTACTATTATGTCGTAATCCGTTTTCACAGCCACAAAACAGGATCTACTCTATTTAAAAGAACCGTATCTACACAGATCTGGTTTTTGGGTCGGTTCGTCGCGGCTTCCTCACAGCGTTTGCTCAGACTGGAGCGGCAAAAATATTACCTCATTCCCTTTTGTCTTTTATCTTTGAATATTATTAAACCAACCTCAAAGCAGATATATTTTGTAATCTAAGCTCTCAATAATTTAGTATATGTTCTCGCAATCTCGTCTTTTTTGTAAATCGGTACTTTGATCCGGATCTTTATTGCATCATTTTGTTGCAAACTAATTATCTTATTTACAATCTCACCCTTTCCTATTCTGAGAAATAGGGAAGAGCCTTCAAAATACATGTTTATGTTATCCACTACCTCATCTAGTTCTTTTTGTGAAATCTTTGAGATTAGAACCCGAAAAAACTCTTCAGCTCTTTTCTTTACAAGTGTAGTTCTAAAAAACGAGATGGGATTTCCGTAATGACCTATGATTTTCTCTTCCGCGAATTCTTCTTCTTTTATTTGGAATACGTCAAAGATAGGATCAAAAACCTTCTTGGTATCTTCTGTGGCGTGAAGTATTATCTCAATGGTAATTTCCGTCTGGTTTGCCATAGAAACAAGTATCTTGTATAGTGATTAAAGCTATTTGGCTTGCAAAAGAACTGTCTCGGCTTCTGCAGTTCTAATTAGTTTTGCCTTTTCGATTCCTATGTGTCTTACATGAATTACTTTCTTAACTGCAGCCATAATGTCAGAGTTTATCTTGCCAAATGCTGTGGCTTGGATAAACTGGTCTATTGTCATCTCAGGTATGGTTTTTGCCATTACGTCTTTTGCAATTAGCCTTAGGGCATGTTTTCTGGATGTGTTGAGCTTTTTCTGAGTTAATGCTATAATTTTGATTCTGAAAAGATATCCGTCTTTGGTTTTCACATCTCCAATGAAATTAATCAATGAAGAACCTCGTCTGACAAGGCTTCTGAGAAACTCTTTGGCATATTCATATCGTTTAAAGATTGAAGTTGCTGTCTCTCCGTCGACTTTGTTTATCTGAAAATACAACTTGAATTGATGTTGAGAAGGATCGCCTTTAACAATATCAAATAACGTTACTTCTACCACTCTACCGATAGCGCTTTCGTCATCAGTAATTGGAATATATGCAATAGGTAAATTATTGAAAGCTGAAGGAGCAAGAACAGTAACCCATTTCTTTTCTCTCCACTTGTCTTTTACCCTTGCAGTCTTTTGGCGAGCCAACTAAAAACAACCTCTTAAGCCAAAATATAAGTTGTACGACATTTTAGATTGTACTTGTACCAATGTACTTCTGAATGACCTTTGGTACGGACACATGCCCATCCTTTGTTTGAAAGTTTTCAAGTATTGCAACCATAGTTCTTGTAGTTGCAACAAGAGTGCTATTCAAAGTGTGCAAATATTGTGGTTGTTCGTCAGTTCTATCGCGGAATCTTATCTTGAGCCTCCTTGCTTGAAAATCCAAACAGTTAGAACAAGAAGTGACTTCTCTGTAACTATTCTGACCAGCCATCCATGCCTCTAGATCGTATGTTTTTGCAGACACTTTGCCCATATCACCGCTTGAGAGTAACATGATTCTATATGGTATTCCAATTTTCTGATAAAATTCTTCAACATTGGACAACATTTTATCATGTTCTTTCCATGACTCTTCTGGTCTTGAAAAGACAAATTGCTCAACCTTTTCAAATTGATGAACCCGAAATATCCCTTTTTGATCTCTGCCATGAGCTCCAGCCTCCTTTCTAAAACATGGACTTATTCCTGCATATCTTATCGGAAGAGTCTTTCCCTCGATTATTTCATCTTCATGCATTGAGGCAATTG
>JAWOLM010000065.1:0-3602 GCA_033853455.1 Nitrosotalea sp.
GCACTCTACCATGTACTCTTTTTCGCAGAGCCACGCAAATTCAGTCGCCAGAATTTGCGTATATTTCCATTGTATATTGTACGTTTTCATGATATTTAACGATTAATTATAATTATCATACTTGAATCGTGATTTTTCAAGAATTCTTTGCTCATAAATGGTAATTTAATGAAAACATAGACCGATTTCTTGAAGGATTTCAACAAATTATTCCTGAAAAGCGGCAAGAAGCTTGGGCAAAGCCTTTACTGCCGAAGACCGGATTGAAAGATCCATTTCTGCAGACATTGGGGTTTCTTCTGGATTTACTTCAATTATAGTTGCCCCGTTCTGTTTTGCATATACTGGCAAAAGATTTGCAGGGGAGACGGCAAGTGATGTGCCAACTACTACCATTACATCGCAGGTGCTTGCTTGTAAAATTGCAGCATGCCACACATCTTGGGGAAGCTGTTCTCCAAACCATACCACATCAGGTCTCAGAATGTTTTTGCACTTGCAAATTGGCGGCAATGTAGAAAATTCTGATGTTATGGTATCCTTGAAATCGCATACAGTACACTTGATCGTAATTATGCTGCCGTGAAGCTCATAGACCTTTGTGCTTCCTGCTCTCTGGTGCAGACCATCGATATTTTGCGTTAGGACGTGAACTGACTTTAATTTTTCAAGACTGGCTATCGCAAGATGTCCCTCATTTGGTTTTGCCGCCATGATGTTGCGTCTTCTTTCTTCATACCATTCCCACACTAGTTTTGGATTTTCATAAAACGCATCAATTGTTGCAAGCTTCATCGCGTCATATTTTCGCCACAGGCCATCCTTTCCACGAAATGTTGGAATTCCACTTTCTTGTGAAATGCCTGCTCCAGTTACAAAGACGACTTTATCCGCTTGATGTAACTTGTTGAAAACTGACTCGAACATGTTATTTGATTTCTATCTCTAGTAGATCTTTTGCAGCAATCACAGAACTGTGTATTGTCTTTGCCTCTTTTACCAATTCTTCTGCGTCGTCATATCTTGCAGAAAAGTGCGTCAGTACAAGATTTGAGACCTTTGCTTTTTTTGCAAGCTCGGCAGCTTCCTTTGCGGTAGAATGATAATTTTCTTTTGCCTTGTCGCGTAACTTGTCAGAATATGTAGAATCAAATGTCATGTAATCGCAACCCTTGAAGAACTCCTCAAGCTTTGCTGTAGGTCTGGTATCCCCTGATATGCCTATCTTTCTTCCTTTTCTCTTCTCACCCATGACGTCTGACGGCTTGACAACCTTGTCTCCAACCTTTACTTCTATGCCTTGCTGTAGCTCATGCCAGAGTTTTCCTTCAGAAACTCCTAGATTTCTTGCCTTTTCAGGATAGAACTTGCCTGGTTTGTCCTTCTCGGTAAAGAGGTAGGAATAGGCAGGTATAGAGTGCTCTGCCTCACATACATGAATTGTATATGCAGGGTCGTCATAGACAAGACCCTCCTTTATTCTCATTACTCTAACGGGAAAAGTAAGCCCAAAGTTGAGTATCTTCAAGTTTGCTGCAAGAAACTCATCAATTCCTGTAGGACCAAAGATGTCAACCGATTCTGTTCTGTTTTGAAGTGACATTGTCTGCAGTAAACCAAGTAATCCAACACAGTGGTCTCCGTGTAAATGTGTGACAAAGATCCTAATCTTTTTGTTCCATCCAAGCTTGGCCTTTTGAAATGCAATCTGTGCTCCTTCCCCTGCATCAAACATCAGTATTTCCTTATCCAATACAAGGCAGATGCAAGTCATACCACGTTCTACAGTTGGCTGTGCTGCTGATGTTCCCAAAAATACCAATTTCATCTTACTGCAATCACCCTTGTGAGGCTCTTATGTCTATAGACCTCGTATTTCTTTGCTTTGTCAAGCTCATCAACATCCATTCCTTTCTTGTATACCATTACCAATCTCATCTTCTTTGGCAGTACTGAAATAAAATCTTGGACTAGTTTTTTTGGCGCTGCAGATGATCTTGAAGCAGAACCATATGGCACATCAGTAACTATTGCATCCATGTCATCTTTGATCTTTTTGATATAGTCAAAAGTTGAATTGATTATTCTTGATTCATATCCGTTTTGTGCCAGGTTTTTCTCTGAGATGTCGCACATTTTTTTATCAAAATCGATTCCAACAGAGCGTATTCCCATGGATTCAGCTTCAAGCAATATGGTACCAGTTCCACAAAATGGATCACAGAGTATCTGTCCTTCCCTTAGACTTGAAAGATTGACCATACATCTTGCAAGCTTTGATTCAAGCTCGTGTGGATACTTGAATATCTTTTCTGGCCTTTTTGATTCAACTGGCATGTCTGAATAGCCAATGTATCTCTTAGTATCTGTTAGGATGAGGTATATCATGAGAGAGGGATTGGAGAGAGATACTCTAGAGCCCCATCTTTTCTTGAATACGGCTCCAACATCTCTTTCCAAGGCAGTACCGTCTACCTTCTTTGAAGAAAGATTGATTGTTCTGCAAGCAAACGTATCTGGTCCTGAGACTTCTAGCTCGATCTTGTTTACATCATCAAATGTGCCAGAAATATTTCCTGCAACCCTGACAAAGGCAGCTCTCCTCACTATCTTTTCAAATGGTACAGTTGATTTTATCAGAACTAGTCTTGATTCTGAATTGTGTTTCGTATCTGGGTCGTAGCTTTTTGATATTGAAATGACTTCGTCTTGTGCAAGCTCTAGCTGTTCACCGGATAATACAAAGAAATTCTGTAGCATTCAGCTAATTGCCTTGACTATTACAGGCGATACGTCAATGATGCTTGTCTTGCCAGGTATGGTATTTGTGGAAATTATCTTTGTAATGCCAGCTTTTCTGATTCTTTTTTCAGCATCTCCAATCAAAAGTGCATGGGTACATGAGGCGTAGATTCTACCGCACTTTTGTCTCTTTAAAAACTCGGCAGCCTTTACTATGCTGCCTCCAGTAGATATCATGTCGTCAACTAGAATAAGGTCCCTGCCTCTGACTTCGTGATGTTCTGACGACTTTATTGAGACCTCGCCGGTCTTTCTATCCCTGTGTTTTTCTAGTGCGATATAATCAACTCCTAATAGTTTTGCAAAGTTTTTTGCACGTTCAATGCCTCCCATGTCAGGAGATACCACAAGAGGATCTTTGAGCGATAATTTTTTGAAATATTTTACGAGTTCCTCTATTGCACTGACATTTTTTGCAGGAATTGTAAAGTGCTTTAATGCAATCATGCTGTGTATGTCAACTACAATAACTTTCGAGGCACCTGAAGTTTTTAGCATCTTTGCCACAAGAGACATGGTAACTACTTCTCCTGGTAGAAACTCCTTGTCTTGTCTTGCATATCCCATATATGGTATCACCACATAAACATGAGACGAGTACTTTCTTGCCTGTGATATTACGGCTAGAGCACGTATAAGGTTAGAATCTACAGGTGGATAGACAGATTGTACTACGATCATTCTGCCCTTTGGTCTCTCATTCAGAGTAACCTTGCTTTCACCATCTGGGAAGATCCGTAGCTGGCAGCCAATATATTTTGATTTTAATTTTGATGCTATCTTTCTTGCAAGCTGTTCCG
>JAWOLM010000066.1:0-7168 GCA_033853455.1 Nitrosotalea sp.
TGGTACATTATTAAAGCGATGTTTAAATTACGGTCAAGGATCGTCATCTTTTATGAACATGCCAAAGGAGATCAGAAGGTACTGTCCCAAGTGTAAGAAGCATACGCTACAGAAAGTCTCCTTGTACAAGGCAGGAAAGAGAAGAGGTTCTGCAATCGGTGAGAGAAGACACGCCGAAGACAAAAAGGGATATGGTGGTCAGAAATTCCCCAAGTTGGCCAAGCCAGCAAAGACCACAAAGAAGATGACACCAATCTTGCTGTGTCCTGAATGTAAAAAGAAATTTAATGTAGCAGGAATAAGACTAAGAAAGTTAGAGTTGGTAGCACAATGAAAAAAGCTCATGTTCTTATCCCAAAACCTGGAAGCAAATTCCAAAGAGTCCAGTGTAAGGAATGTGGTGAGGAAAGTGTTGTTTATTCTCATGTATCTACTACAGTTGCATGCAAGGCATGTGGCAATACATTGGCAGAGCCAACAGGTTCTGTTGCAGAGATTAATGGCAAAGTATTAAGCAGTGCCGAGTAAATCATAGTCTCTTTTTGTGTTAAGATTTATCGCAACACGTTTGTCGTCAATTATGACATAAGATTCCTTGACGTGTTCCATGCCCACAACGTCTTTTGGTTTTACTATCGATATTCCAGTAAAGGCATATTCCTGTCCATTGTAATTCACAAGATACTCTGCTTTGACTCCAATCAAATCAAGAAATTTTTTGCTTGCAAGTACACTAGTCCAAGGTTGTTTGTTTTCATAGTTTTTTACAATTTTTTGTACGATCTCAGAGTCTAGCAATGCAAGGTCGCCTGATATTACAAATACAGGCTCGTCAAAATTTTTGAGTGCCTCATTTAGATCTTCAACGTAACCATTTCCTTTTGTTTCGATTGTTGGTATTCCAAACCTTCTGACAAATTCGCTAGTTCTTGGTGCATTAGGACTAGTGGCACAAATGATTTTTGAGAAACAGTCAGACTCTTCCAGTGCAGATAGAACATGCTGTATCACAGGTTTTTTGTATTTGAGCAATAGTTTTTCCTGGTCCGATTCCATCCTAGTCCCCTTGCCACCACACATTACAAGTCCTATCATCTTGATGCGAAAATTATGAGTGATGCAAGCCTGACAAGTTCGTTGCTTGCCCCAAAGACGTCCCCTGAGACTCCCCCAAAGCTTCTCTTTGAGACCGCTAGAAGAAGAAATGACATGCCTACGGTTGCTCCAATTACAATAATTCCCGTCATGCCTCCAAGTATGACTGCAGGTATGGTTGCAATGGCTGTTGCTGCAGCAAGTTTGGAAGGACTCTTCATGTATTGGGTGAATGGCGAGCTGAGACCTTGCCATGCCGATGATCCCCTGTTTGCCTGAATCACCATTGCAAATTTTGACATAAGTTCGCTAACTAGAATTGCCTCAAAGAGTACAAGCCCTTTCATCATGGAAATCGACATTATCATGCCGGCAACATAGAGAACAACTGTAACAACTCCTGCAGATCCCACTGCCGGATCCCGCATTGCCTTGAGCTTTTTTTCCTTTGTTCCCTTTGCCATCATGCCATCTGCAAAATCACATAGTGCATCTGTGTGATGAATTCCTGTTATGATGACAAGTGAGCCTGTCAGAACAAGACCAACAATTAGTGGCTGCACGTACATTGAAAGTCCATAACCTGCACCACCAATCAATAGTCCAATTACTGCACCCGCGACAGGAAATAGATACATGTTTTTTGCAACAATATCAAGCTCGGCACTTTTTGATGGAATAATTGTCAGAAATGAAATTACTGACGAGATACCCTTAAGCAAGATTCCACCATCCCAAGTAAGACAAGATAACAATTACAGGAATTGTAAACAATCCAGCAAACAATATTGCAGTAACTTGCATCACAGATATTGCAGTCTTGAAATGTTTTTCTGTAAATTCTGTGTTTCCATTACCCAAGACATAGTGATCTAGTTTTTCAAATTTTACTCCCAGTGCACCTGCCATTGTTGCCATTGGATATCCAGCGTTTGGGCTCTCTGTCTTTGGACCGTCTCGCTTCATTATTTCAGCCGAGCTTCTCCAGTCGCATCCAACAATCATGCTTCCAAGTATCATTATCATGCTTGTCAACCTTGAAGGTACAAAGTTTAACACCTTGTCACAGTTTGCATCAAACCAACCCAGGTTCCTAAAGAGCGAAGTCTTGTATCCAATCATAGAATCTGCCGTGTTCACTGACCTGTATACAAAAGCCCCTGGCAGTCCAAAAAATGCAAAGTAAAAGAGCGGCCCCGTTATTCCATCCACTATATTCTCACTTATGCTCTCAAGTGTGGCTGAAATGATGTGTTGCCTGTCAAGATTCTTTGTGTTTCTTTTCACTATCATGGATAGATTTGCTCGCGCTCCTTCCAGATCATTTTTAGATAGAGATTCCATTATTTGCGATGCATGTTTTTGCATTCCCTTGATTGCAATGGTAGTCTTTAACAAGAGTCCAATTGCAAAGACAGAACCTGCCACGGCTAGAACTTTTGAGATTCCACCGAGACTGTCAAGATAGAAAATTGCATTATCAAAATAATACATGATTATGGCAACGGGTGCTGTAACCAAAACAACTAGAATTATCCCTCCAAGTTTTTCTGATCTTGGATTGTCTGACTTGAATGATGGTGCAATATATCCCAAGAGCCTCCCAATCCAAGCAGTTGGGTGATACTTGTTTTTTGGATCTCCTAGTGCAAGGTCAAGTATGATGGCAAATGCAACTGAAAGTACAAGCGTTAGCATCATTTCAAAAGATCACCTATTGCTTTCATGTTAAGACTAGATCTCACGACGCGACTTAAATGCTCTATCTCTTTTTCAAGTGTCTTGACATACTTTGTAGTAAATGATACATGTTTTGGATTGGCATGAAGCGAGTCTTCATCAGGTATCTCAAATTTTAGGAGCGGGATTGTTCCAAGTACAGGCCTCCCAGTATTTTTTTTCAAGAACGCGTATCCTGGCCGTAAAATATTGAGGTCGCCTCTGAACTTGTTTATCACATATCCCTTGACAAGTCTCTTGTCTTTGTCAAGCAGTCCCAGTGTACCTACTATACTTGCAAAGGTTCCTCCCTTGTCAATGTCTGATACCAAGATGACAGGAGACGAGGAATGTCTTGCCATTCTCATGTTAGCAATGTCATACTTGTGCATGTTTATCTCCGCAGGAGAGCCTGCGCCCTCTAGAATAACTAGATCATATCTAGACTGCAAATAATCAAGAGACTTTGTTGCAATACCAAGTCCCTTTGTCAATGCAAATTTCTTGTAATATTCATCGGCATGCATTTTTTTGTAGCGCCTTCCCATGACAAAGACTTCGCTCTTGTAATCTCCAAGAGGTTTGAGCAGAATTGGGTTCATGTGGGGAGTTATCTCTTCCCTTGCTGCAATTGCCTGGATTGCCTGGGCTCGCGAGATCTCAAAACCATCACCACGATAAGAGTATGACGACATGTTTTGTGATTTGAATGGAGCTACACTGTATCCCTCATCTGAAAAAATCCTGCAAAGCGCAGTGACCAGAGTTGTTTTTCCTGCACCAGATGATGTCCCTTGAATCATCAGAGTCTTTGTCATGTCTTTGCCAGCTCCTTGACAAGCTTTTGATTTTCATTGTGCGTTCTTACAGCAATTCGGATAAACCTGTCGTCGAGGCCCTTAAAGGAGCTGCAATCCCTTATCAGTATCTTTTTTTTCAAGAGTTTTTTCTGTAATAGCTTTGAATTTATTTTTGATTTTATCAAGATAAAGTTTGAATCAGAATCATAGCACCTGAATCCGGTAATCTTTGATATAGAATCTTTCAAAAATTTTCTTTCTTTTTTGACCAGCCATCTTGTCTTTACAAGATGAGACCTGCCTGAAAGCGCTTTTACAGCAATCTCTTGCGCAATTCCGCTCACATTCCATGGAATCTTTATCCTGTTTAGAACCTCTATCATGTTTTTGCTTCCAAGTCCATATCCCACACGTAGTCCCGCAAGCCCAAAGGATTTTGTCAAAGATCTAAGAACAAAGAGGTTGTCAAATCTATGCAATCTTGATACAATGCTTTCCTTTGGATTTGATGCAAGTTCAATGAAACACTCATCCACAAAGACTAGGGTTGAATTATTGTGAGAAGCATCAAGTATCTTGAGCATGTTCTTTTGACTTGCTAAAACGCCAGTTGGATTATTCGGATTGCAGACAAAAACACATTGATTTTTTGGAATTTCTTTGATAAAATCATCAATGTCGTCATTGATATTCATGGTTTTGAAGTAAGATACTCTAGAACCGTTGAGTCTTGCTGCAGACTCGTATTCACCAAATGTTGGTATGGGAATCAACACCTTGCGCTTGTTCAAGAATGCTTTGCAAAAATTGTAAATTATCTCGGTTGCGCCATTTCCTACAATTATCTGATCTTTTGGGATTCTTGTATAACGTTCCAAGCTGCTTTTCAGCTTGGTCGAGTCAGAATCCGGATATACGGAAAATAATGGCAAGTTTTTTCCCAAGTCATTTTTTATCTTAGAGGGAAACCCCAGCGGATTTACGTTTGAGCTAAAATCTATTATTTTGGGATCATATCCCAGTCCAGTAGAATAGATTCCCCCATGAGCTACAGTCCTGTGATTTGCAACTGATGGTGCTACCCCAAGTCTCAATACATTCCTGATATTGCATGGGTATTTAGTAGTGTTTTGGATTTAGATAGCTAAAGGATTATTAATTGTATGAAAGGAATTTTTTATTATGAAGAAACGAGTAGCTATCATAGGCGTTACTGGGGCAGTAGGACAAGAGTTTGTAGTAGCCCTGAATAACCATCCGTTGTTTGAGGTAAAGCAGATAGCTGCATCAGAAAGGTCTGCAGCAAAAAAGTTTGTGGACGCAATAAGAGATCCAAACAGTGGCATTCTAAGATGGCATATCAGAGACCCAATCCCAGAATATGTCAAAAATATGACGATAGAAGCAGTAGATGATATCAAGCCAGAAAATCTTGATTTAATATTTAGTTCTGTTGAAAGCGAGGCTGCAAGAGAAATCGAGTCCAAGTTTGCAAAATTTGTGCCTGTGATAAGCACTTCTGCAGCATATAGATACGAACCAGATGTGCCCATTCTAATTCCTGGAATAAATGATGATCATATAGCACTGTTAGATCAGCAGAGAAAAAATAGAGGATGGAAGGGATTTGTGGCACCGTTACCAAACTGTACCACTACAGGACTTGCAATCACAATGAAACCACTTCTTGACAAGTTTGGAGTTCAGAAGATAATCATGACTTCCATGCAATCAATGTCTGGAGCCGGAAGGTCTCCGGGAGTCTCTGCACTGGATATAACAGACAACATTATTCCATACATACCAAAAGAGGAAGACAAGGTAAGACTTGAGACTGGAAAGATTCTTGGCAAACTAGTGGATGGAAAGATAGATCCAGCCAAGATGAGAGTTAGCTGCACATGTACAAGAGTGCCTGTAATTGACGGACACACAGAAACTGTGTTTGTAGAAACAAAAGATCACACTGATCCAGAAAGTGTAAAGAATGCAATGAGAGAATTTTCCAACAAGGTAAGTGTAGCAGGTCTTCCTTCTGCTCCAAAAGAGTACCTTATGGTTAGCGAAGATCCCACAAGACCACAACCAAGACTAGATCGTGAAATAAACGATGGCATGACAACTGTAGTTGGTAGAATCAGAGAGGATACTGTCTTTGACAACGGCATCAAGTATGTCCTATTTTCACACAACGAAAAGATGGGTTCTGCCAAGGGAGCAGTGTTGCTGGCCGAGATGCTGCACAAAAAAGGCTACATCTAGTCAACGACAAATTTTGGAAAAATTATAATAACAAGTTTATTAAGATCCATTTATTCACAATAATTGGTGTTTTGAATGGCAAAAGTAGATGATTTAGATATGGTAATTTTATCGGAATTATCTCAAGATGCAAACATCTCAGTACCTCGAATTTCAAAGAAAATCAACGTAAACTCCTCTGTTGTTTACAGCAGAATTAAGAGGCTTATCAAAAGGAAGCTAATCGAACGCTTTACCATAGTAGTAAATGACAGGGAACTTGGCTATACCGTAAAGGCCCTGACTGGCATAAACATGGATTCTAAAATGAGAGACCATGTTATTGAAGAGCTCTTGAAGATATCAGAGGTAAGAGAGATTTCAGAGGTAACAGGCAGGTTTGACATCATAGTTACAATGTATGCCAGAAATCTAGATGAGATGCACAGGCTCATCTCAGAGAGGGTTGGCCGAATACAGGGAGTCCAGCGTTCGGAGAGCTTCATTGAGATGAAAAGGACTACAAAGCCAATGCCTTACAAGGCCGCAAAATAGTACGATTTTTTCAACCTATAAATATCAAAAAGGTCCCAAGAAGGGTCGAGCGTGCTAACAACAAAAGCCAGTTCCAGAATCAAGACATACTACGAAGTAACCAAGCCAAAGATATGGTATCTTTTGGTTTTTACTGCAATGGGTGCAACATATACTGCTTCTAATCTTTATCATATTCCAGTTTCCGCACTGACGTGGGCACTTGTCACCTTTGGTGTCATTGCAGGCTCTGCTGCAGCAAACACTCTGACCAACTATAATGACAGAGACATTGATGCGATCATGGAGAGGACAAAAGAAAGACCGATTCCAAGTCGAAGAATATATCCTGCAGAAAAAGCATTGTACTTTGGATTAATTCTTGCTGGAATATCACTAGTTTGTGCATTTGCAATTAACACATGGGCTGGAATTTTCATGGCATTTGGTCTTGCAGACAATATTCTTGTTTACAGCAAGTTGCTAAAACGAAGAAGCAGAACCAATATTGTTCTCGGAGGATTCTCTGGTGGAGCTCCCGCAATGATTGGCTATGTCGCAGTAACTACAACAGGACTCTGGGACCTTGGCCTTGTCATGGCAGGATTAGTCTTTGTTTGGATCCCAATGCATATCTGGAGTCTAACATTACACGTCAAAGATGATTACAATAAAGTAAAAGTGCCAATGCTTACTGCAGTTGAATCAGAAAAAACATCGGTTCGAGTGATTGCCGGAACTACACTAATGATGGTACTTTTCAGCGTACTTCCATTTTT
>JAWOLM010000067.1:0-3033 GCA_033853455.1 Nitrosotalea sp.
TATTGGAGCATTTGGGTCTACACAAAGTTTCCATGAAAATGATATGATTGTAATAGGCTCAAATGAGAAAGATATGGCACTTGCAGCAAACGAGCTTATAAAGACCCAAGGCGGTATGGTTATTGCAAAAGATGGTAAGATAATATCCCAGTTTGAAATGCCTGTTGCTGGGCTTATCTCAAAATTGCCTCTTCTGGATGCAGCAATAAAGTACAGTAGTATTGACGAGAGGATGGTCGAATTTGGTAGCAAGTTCAAACAACCTCACCTGATCCCTCTCTTTTTACCATTTCTTGCATTACCAGAGATCAGAATTTTGTACAACGGAGTAGTTGATGTCAAAAACAGAACATATCTGAAGGTTTTGAGCTGATAAAGTATTAAAAGGGGAAATTAAGAATGAATCTCGGAGAAAATTTTGGCCTCTATACAACAAACACCACAAGGTCCAGTCCTAGTGCTCAAGGAGAGTGCCCTGCAGCAAAAAGGACGCGATGCCCAAAAAAATAATATAGCAGCGGCAAAACTAGTTGCTGAACTTGTACGAACAAGCCTAGGTCCAAGAGGAATGGACAAAATGCTTGTAGATTCTTTAGGAGATGTTACAATTACAAACGACGGTGCTACTATTCTAAAAGAGATTGATGTTCAACATCCGGCAGCAAAGATGCTGGTTGAGATTTCAAAGGCAACAGACAACGAAGTAGGAGATGGAACAACATCTGCAGTAGTACTTGCAGGCGCCCTCTTGGAAAATGCCGAGTCTCTCATTTTACAAGACGTTCATCCAACAATTATAGTCGATGGTTATAGAAAAGCAGCCCAGAAAGCAAAGGAACTCTTGGCAAAGATAGCAGACAAGGTTACAGCAACTGACAAAGATGTACTTGAGAGAATTGCAAGAACATCAATGCAGACAAAACTTGTCAGACGAGACTCTGCTAACTTGGCTGACATGATAGTAAAATCAGTCGTGGCAGTTGCAGAGAAATCAGAAGATGGGTATAAGGTAGACATTGATGATATCAAAGTAGAAAAGAAAGCAGGCGGCTCCATCAAAGATTCTATCTTTACAAAAGGAATAGTACTTGACAAGGAAGTAGTACACAGCGGAATGCCAAAGAAGATTGAGAGGGCAAAGATTGCAATAATTAACAATGCACTTGAGATTGATAAAACTGAATTTGATGCCAAGATTAACATTCAGAACCCACAACAGATGAAGTCATTTCTTGATGAAGAAAACAGAATGATCAAGAACATGGTTGACAAAGTCATTGCATCTAGTGCCAATGTTCTGTTCTGCCAAAAAGGTATCGATGACATGGCACAGCACTATCTTGCAAAGGCAGGAATTCTTACAGTTAGAAGAGTAAAAGAAAGCGACATGGCAAAACTTGCAAAGGCAACAGGCGCAAGAATCATAACAAATCTTGACGATCTTTTCGAAAAGGATCTTGGCACTGCTGAAATAGTAGAAGAGCGAAAAGTAGAGACCGACAGATGGGTATTTGTCGAGGGATGCAAGCATCCAAAAGCCGTAACACTTCTTGTTAGAGGAGGATCTCAAAGAGTTGTTGATGAAGTTGAGAGATCTGTTCACGATGCATTAATGGTTGTAAAAGATGTAATGGAAAACCCAATGATTGTAGCCGGTGGCGGTGCTCCAGAAACTTATGCTGCAACAAAACTACGAGAATGGGCAAAATCCCTTGAAGGACGTGAACAGCTTGCAGTTGAGAAATTTGCAGATTCACTAGAAGTAATTCCAATCACCCTTGCAGAAAATGCAGGAATGGACCCAATCGATACACTTACCTCCTTACGATCAAAACAACTCAAAGGAAACAAGTGGACTGGCATTGATGTAATGAAAGGACAAGTAGCCAGCATGCACGCAACCGATGTCTTTGAACCACTATCTGTCAAGAACCAGATAATTTCATCTGCAACAGAAGCAGCTTCTATGATTCTAAGAATTGATGACGTAATTGCAGTTGCCAAGAGCGCCGGTGGACCTCCGCCTGGAATGGGTGGTGGCATGGGTGGTATGGAAGGAATGGGCGGCATGGGTGGTATGGGTGGAATGGGCATGCCACCTATGGGTATGGAATAGACAAATCTGTGTCTCTCTTCTCAAAGTTTATTTGACTAGTGTAGATAGGCAATCCTATGCAGCTGGGCAGCAACAAAATTTTGGCTGGCGCAAAATACATCTATCTCATAGTTTTCTTTGCGCTGCTCTCTGGAATATTTTACCCAGTCATCACACACAGCCCGTGGGATTCAGTAGTAATTGGAACGCTGGTTCTCTTTGTGGGTCTAGCAGGAGCTGTATCTCTTTACAAAGCAGGAACTGGAGATAAGCATAGACAGGCATATCTGGCTATTGGTCTTGCTCTAATGGCCGCAGCTCTATTCTTGGTGTACGCTTCAATCGGTAGAGCCTAGATATCAAAGTAAAGATAGAATTCATGAGGATGGGGTCTTATCGAGATCTCGTGATCATCTGCCCTTTCTACCTCAATTATCTTATCTACTGTCTCATTTGAAAATATTGGATTGAGAAACTTTCTGTCGCTTTCAAGTTCGTCAAGTGCTTCTCCAAGTGTAGCTGGCAAGTCCTTGATTCCTTTTGCATCACGCTGAGCTTTTGTCATCTTGTAAATATCCTCGTTTACTGGATCTCCAGGATCTGTTTTCTTCTTTATTCCATCAAGACCTGCAGCAAGAACTGAAGCAAATACAAGATACGGGTTTGAAGATGGATCAGGCGCTCTAAACTCTAATCGTTTTATCTTTGAATATTTTTCTCCCTTGAAATGAGCAGGGATTCTAACTATTGCAGATCTGTTGCTTGCACTCCATGCAATGTACACAGGAGCTTCATAACCTGGAACTAGTCTGTGATAAGAGTTTGTTGTAGGTGCAACAATTGCAGACAAGGCTCTTGCATGATTCATAATTCCACCGCAGAAATATCTTGCAGATTGGCTTATCTCCTCTTTATCGTCCTTGTCATAAAACATGTTC
>JAWOLM010000068.1:0-9359 GCA_033853455.1 Nitrosotalea sp.
CCCTATTTTGTTATCGCAATCTTTGTCTTGTTCCAGTTTCTCAAAAGCAAGAGAGATACAACAACAATGCCTCCTTGGCTTAGCTTGGATAGAATATCTATTGTTCCCACATCATCTTGTATTCCAACAACTGGAAGGTTGACAGTCCTTGAGGCAACATACAATCCAATTAGTGCAACCGAGATGAGGCTTGCAATCACATATGGCGCCCTGCTGTGAAGCTTGTTTTTTATCATCCAAATTCCTAGCGGCAGGTACGATATTGCAGCAGTTGTAAAGAGCATTGTCTGAATCTGGCTTCCGACATCGCTTGACTCTTGCATCTGCGAGTAGGCAGTGACAAAATAGATTCCACTGTTTGCAAGCACAAGCACAGTTGCAATCAAGATAAACTGCTGTACAGATTTTTTCATGTCTTCCTTTGTAATTCTCTATTTAATTGCCTAGCTACCGTTCCCATCGATAAAAATGGCAATGACACTAATATAGAAAAATAAGAGTTTTTGAGAAAAACTAGAGGTTGACCTCTGTTCTCTTGCCGTCCTTGTAGATGTAGGTCTTTCCCGGCTCCTCGCCTGCAGTCATTTTGTGCGAGCCGTCACAGTAGGGCTGGTTCTTGCTCAGTCCACACATGCAGATCCACTTGGACTCGTTTCCAACCTTGATCTCCATCGGACCGGTTGCGTCCCTTTTGACATATCTTGCCATATTGATGAATGTCATAGAAACTAGATAAGACTAGTCCCAAAAACCTCGGGTTGTAACATACTGCCGTTCTGCCTCGTATATCTGACGGTACATCTCTTCTTCTCCGACCATGTTTCGAAGTATCCTTGCACCGGTGTCTGCCCCAACCCCATATCCTGACAAGACTACAAGTGCAGTCGGTCCAAAGTTTTCTAAGAGCGATGAGACTTTCCATGCCCGGTTGAACTTGTGGTTCTCTTCTGCCGTAATTTTTTTTCCTGCAATCTTTTTTTGCACAATCTTTGAGAGGTCATAATCAGAGTAAAATGTTGCAGAAACTTGACGTGACTTGCAGTGTGGACACACAAGTGCACCTTTGATCTCACGAGTCTCCACCACTTTTTCCCACTTGCCACAGCGCATGCAGACTAGTCTGTGCTTTGTCTTTGCAAGGCGCGCCTTGACAAGGTCCAGCACTCCCTTGTCTAGGTTTGCAGGAGACGAATAATACTTTGTAGTATGATCAAGTATTGGCTCTGCAAGCCTTGAGAAGCTCTCCACCTCAAACCACTGCAATGATATTGCGCCGTCCTTTATCTTCCCAAGTATCTGGGATGTTCCTTCAAGATCATACTTGTCATGAAATAGTTCCCGCAGGGCCTCATGGGCAAGTGCTGTTCTAGAATACTTGTCGTAGAGAAACCTTGCAGTTTTCCTGTCATACACTGCTTCTCTTCCAACGATTCCAAATTTTTTTGCAACACACCAAGTTCTCCAGTTAACATTATGCGTACCAGAGAGCGATGCTTTGACAATAGATTCTAGGTCGTACTCGTCACGCAGTACAGAGACTACAGATTCCTTTCCCACTCTCCCGTTTGATGATATCATGATTCTGTATGCATCAGACCTTGCATCAACAAGGTATCCGCTCTTTGCAGAGAGCATTGCAGATAGCAGTGTAGAAAGTGTTGCATTGATTCTTGTTCCAAAGCAAGCATGAATGACAACATTATTTCGCACACGCTGCGATTCCACAACAATTGTCTTCTCGTCAGGTATTGCTCCAATCTTGAGATTTTCAATTATCTTGTTTGAAAACTTGGCGTGTACTGTCTTTGTTCTAAACAAACCAACCTTTCTTGCAGTTGTAAAATCAACAGGAATGTTTTCGCCCTCCCAGTATGGAACGTTGATTCCAGCAGACTGGACAGGTTCGACGTTTATCTTAAGCGAGCTCTCATCGACATTGAGTATTCTCCACTGCATTCCGCGCAATACAAAGACATTCCCAGTCTCGCCATAGTCACCAACAAACCTCTGGTCTAGACTTCCGATTATCTTCTTTGAGGCAGTGTCAAAGACTTTGAATTTTAAAATGTCAGGAATTGTTGATAGGTTTTCAAAATAGTACCTAAATGAGCGTCCTCTTTTCTTAAATGCCATCTCTTCCCTGTCAAAAAAAAGAATAGAGCCGTTGTGCAGTATTTCTAGTACAGAAAAGAGTTCTTCTATTGTTGTCTTTCTAAACGGATAGGCTTGGTTTATCATCTTTAGTGCAAGCTCTATTGGTACAGTCCCAAACTGCATCGTCATGCCTACCAAGTGGTGTGCCAGAACATCCAGCGCATCTTCATGCACTATTTGGTCCTCGATTGATTTTTCTTTTACACGTTCAAGTATGGCACGTGCCTCAAACTCGTCGTCTGCATTGTTTGTCACAATCAATCCCTTTGCAGACGAGCCTCGTGTGTGCTTGCTTCTTCCAATTCTTTGCACAAGTTTTGAGACCTGTCTTGGCGAGCCATAGTGAATCACAAGCTCTACTGACCCGATGTCAAGTCCAAGCTCAAGTGATGATGTGCACACAACAATTCCGGGTCTGCCAGATCTCAGAGTCTCTTCTGTCTCTTCACGGACCTGCTGGGAGAGCGAGCCGTGGTGCATCTCTATCGAAAGGCTTGACCTCTCTTTTAGAAGCGATGCAAGATATTCTGACTCGCCTCTTGTGTTTGTAAAGAAGAGTACAGGCGAGTTTGCATAGTTCTTTGATACGTAATCTATCACATAATCAACAACATCTGTTATGGTACCGTCAATGTACTTGACCTCGACATCATATTTTCTAATAGAGTGATCCTCGATTATCTTGCATTTTCTTTTTGTTCCAACTACAAACTTGGCAGCCTCAGACGTGTTTCCAACGGTTGCGGAAAGCCCAACCCTTGTCACCTGAAATTTCGTATTTGCCTGTAGGCGCTCAAGGCTCAGCGATAGCTGGGCCCCGCGTTCGTTTCCCAAAAGCTCGTGCACTTCATCAACTACAATCCACTCTAGTTCATCAAGTGCATTGAGCATTCCGGATTGTGTCAGCAAAATAATGATGGTCTCAGGTGTCGTGATCAAAATGTCTGGAGGCTCTGCTGCAATCTTTTTTCTTACAGTCTGTGAGGTGTCACCGTGACGTATCTGAATTGATAGTCCATCGTTTTCTGCATACTTGATTATTCTTCGAAATACATCGCGGTTAAGTGCACGCAGCGGAGTCACATAGAGACACTTTATCTTTCCCTCTTTTTTTGATCTTGATATCCTGTCAAAGATTGGTATTACAGCAGTCTCTGTCTTGCCAGACCCCGTGGGTGCGATAACAAGCGAGTCAACCTTTTGATATATTACGGGAACGGCTTTTTTCTGGATCTCAGTTAGGTGTTCAAAACCAAGATGAAGAAATTTGTGCTCTAACTCAAGTGGTAGATGACTCGGATGGCTCTGATTCTTTGGGTTGTCTTGTTCTAGATCGCTCGTATACCATTGCACCAACTATGCCGGCACCAAATAAAATAACTGTGATAATCGGTATCTGATCAAAAATTCCTGCCATAAATCACGTTACAACCACAGTGATAAATAGCTTAAGGTATCTCTTCTAGTCCTTCCGGTGTTATCTTGTATGAAATCTCTTTTTTTTCGCCAAATGAAGGAAATACCTGTGCAAAAAACTTGGTTCCCTGCTTTGAGAGTTTTATCTTTTTGTGTGTAAAGATGCTAATTGATTTTTCAAGGTTTTCTCGGTACTGCTCTGCAGTCCCTCTCACAACGTTAGTTACTATGGCAGGAATCTTGTTCTGTATACAAAATAAGGAAAGCGAGTGCATGTATTGCATGAATTTTGTGTGTTTTTCAAGTACGTTCGACTCTTTCGAGTATTCAAAAGAAAAAAGATCTGTTACGCTATCAATCACTACAAGTTCAGGCCTTATCTGAGAAATTTTTTTCAGATTCTCAATCTGCTCTGACGTGTTTCTTATCCTTGCAACTATAATGTTGTCCAAAAGTTCCGGTCCAAGTTTTCTTGCTTTCATCATCTCAAGCATTCGCTCAGGCCGAAAGTTGCCGCTTGAATCCTGATAAATTATTTTTTCATTTATAGCATTGACGCAGATCTGCATTGCAAGCTGTGTCTTTCCACTTCCGCTAGGACCGAATATGTCGGTGACAATTCCTGCAGCTATTCCACCACCCAAGAGCTTGTCAAGACCTAATAGACCAGTTGAGATCAAATCATTTAACTAGAAAATACCTAAAATTAAATGGTTCAAGTGATGATCGGGAAGGCTTTTATTTACGACTTCAAGCACAGGTGACAAGTGAATTAATGATTGTCGCAACAAGCTGGTAAACGACCTCTGACAACACTTCAAAAGGGCGTCAACAAAAAGGTTACAGTTCGACTGAAAAGCGATATAGAATACAAAGGTAAGATGAACAATGTTGATTCTTACATGAATCTTATCATGACAGATGCAGAAGAGATCAACAATGGAAAGGTTGTTGCAAATTATGGACGGGTTATAGTAAGAGGAAATAACGTACTTTTTATCAAACTAGAAAATGAGCTGTAATGACTCAGATAATGAACGACATGGGTAGAAATTATCTATTTACTTCAGAATCCGTTACAGAAGGACACCCAGACAAGGTATGCGACCAGATATCTGACGCCATCTTGGACGAGTATCTAAAACAAGACCCAGATTCTAGAGTTGCAGTTGAGACCATGACTACAACCGGAATTGTTGTGGTAGCAGGAGAGGTCACATCAAAGGCAAGATTTGACATCCAGGATATAGTGAGGAAAACAATCAAAGAGATCGGTTATGACAACCCGCATTTTGGTTTTGACGGAGACTCGTGCAGCGTCCTAGTTTCTATCCATTCCCAGAGCCCCGACATATCGATGGGAGTTTCTGCAAATGAAAACAAGGAACAGGGAGCAGGAGACCAAGGTCTGATGTTCGGTTATGCTTCAAATGAGACTGCAGAGCTTATGCCCATGCCAATACTTCTTGCCCACAAGCTTACTAGAAGACTTGCTGAGGCAAGAAAGAAAAAGGAACTTCCTTGGGCAAGGCCAGATGGCAAGTCACAGGTAACAGTAGAATACGAAGATGGAAAACCAAAACGAATAGAGACTATAGTAGTATCAACACAACACTCGCCTGAGATAACAAATGAGGAGATAAAAAAAGAGATTATTGATAAAGTAGTCAAGCCAGTATGCGGCAACTTGTGGAATGACAAGATAAAAATCCACGTAAATCCAACCGGCCGATTTGTAATTGGCGGACCACCAGGTGATGCAGGCCTTACTGGACGAAAGATAATTGTTGATACATATGGTGGCATGGGAAGACATGGCGGAGGAGCTTTTTCTGGAAAGGATCCATCAAAGGTTGACAGATCAGCATGCTACATGTGTAGATACATTGCAAAAAATATTGTAGCGGCAGGCCTTGCAGAGCGTTGCGAAGTTCAAGTGGCGTATGCAATAGGTGTAGCTCAGCCGGTCTCATTGATGGTAAGCACCTTTGGTACAAGCAAGATCCCCGAAGAGCAGATTGAGAATCTTGTCAGAAAACACTTTGACATGAGGCCCGCTGCAATCATATCTCAATTGAAGCTAAAAAGCCCAATTTACAAAAAGACTGCAGCTTACGGACACTTTGGAAGAAACGAGTCAGAGTTTACATGGGAAAAGACTGACAAGGCAGATACGCTACGCAAGGCGGCAGGCCTCTAGCATTTTACTATATTTTATAAATGTAATTCCTGAAATTTTTGCAAGTTTTTTGTGATTTCCAATGTAGTCACCTACTAGAATGCTTAGATCATCTACTCCAAACGCAGAAGACGAGGCAAGGGCGTCATGGTAAGCCTTTTCAAAGTCTACATGTCTTATCTTTGCTTTCCCTACAAGATCTCTCACAAAACGATTGTATGTTAAAGTCTGAGGTCCCACAAGATCAATTATTTTTCTTGAGAATTGTTTATTCCAAACTGCCATCTCTAGAATTTTGGCAACGTCATTCACAAAGATTGGCTGCAATCTATATCTTCCAGACCCAGGAATTATTACGGAGTCTTTAGAAATCTGGTCTGACAGAGTACGAGAGAGCGGATCGTCTTTTCCCATGATATATGACGGACGAAAAATTGTATAGTCTAACCCCGAGAAAATAATCTCTTGCTCTGCTTTGAACTTTGAAATAAAGTATCCCAAAGTAGATTTTTTTTCAACACCAAGTCCGCTCAAGTAAATTATTTTTTTTATGCCAGCACGTTTGCAAAGTGATACTGCATTTTTTGTCAAGCCTACATTTACTGTTTCAAAATCATTACTAGTTGTCTGTCTGCCAGTACCAATAAGGTGTAGAAAAGCTGTTGAGCTCTTTAGATAACCAATGAGCTTCTTTTCTGTAAGGTCTTTTGACAAAATTAATTTTCCAAAATTGGTTTGTTGTTTTTTTCTCGCAAGTGCAATGACCTCATATCCCTCTTTTGAAAGAAACCGGCCAACGTTTCTTCCCACAAATCCATTTGAGCCTGAAATGACTAATTTTCTCACAAATAAGGCACAGATCTCCGACAAATTAATTTTGGTGTTTTGCCAAGTAAAAAATGAATGAAACTATCCGACTGCTACCAGATTTTGGGTGTCTCAAAGGGTGCATCACAAAAGGAGATAAAGAATGCATATAGACAGCTCTCACTCAGGTATCACCCAGATAGAAACAAGAACAACAAGGACGGGGAAAAGTTCAAGCAAGTTATAGAGGCATACCAAATCTTACGACGTGAGGAAAAGTCAAAGACTAAAGCCTCTGAGATTGATGTATCTTCTAATTATACACAGTTTTGGAAAAAATATGAAGGAAGTACAATGAATGACAATTTCAATTTTGGATCCAACTTTGCAGATTTCAAGAACCCGTTTGGCGCAAGCACGCAAGAAAACTATGATCACTTTAGAGAAAAAGAGTCTTCCTTTAAGATCACCCACATGATACTCTATGGTGGTCTTGGTATCATCGCACTTTGGATAATACTTGCGAGCCTTCTGAAATGACCACATAGGATTAATACATAAGAAAATAATCTCACATGATGGAATCCGACAAGCCAAAGGGAAAGATGAGGACTGGCTTTACTACAGGCACATGTGCGACCGCGGGTGCAAAAGCTGGAGTGCTTGCCATTTTGAATCAAAAAAAATCAAGTCTTGTTGACGTCATGCTTCCAAAAAAATCTAAGATACAGATCAAGATAGAAAGATGCGAGTTTAGTAAAGATACTGCTACTTGTTCGGTCATAAAAGATGGAGGTGATGATCCAGACGTAACACATGGAGCAGAGATAAACACGAGAGTTTCTTTAACAGAAAATACAGGCAGGGTAGAAATTGATGGCGGTGAAGGTGTGGGCAGGGTAACAAAGCCTGGTCTTGGACTAGAGGTAGGCTCTGCTGCAATCAACCCTACTCCAAAAAAAATGATAACTGAAAACATCTTTGAGGTAGCCCAAGACCTTCTCAAAAAAAATGGAATAAAGGTGATTGTATCAGTTCCAAAGGGAAGAGAGCTTGCTCCAAAGACTGATAATCCAAGACTTGGAATCCTTGGCGGTATCTCAATTCTTGGAACAAGCGGCATTGTTGTACCATATTCAACTGCATCTTTTGCTGCAGCGATAAGGCAGAGTATCGATGTAACAATTGCAATGGGAAATGACACCGTAGTTCTGACAACGGGCGGAAGGAGTGAGGATTTTGCAAGAAAGATAATCAGTTTACCTGACCATTGTTTTGTCCAAATGGGAGACTTTTCCGGATACACGGTTCAACAGTGCGCAAAAAAAGGCATTAAAAAGGCCTACGTTGCGGGCTTTATTGGCAAGCTAACAAAGATGGGAATGGGAGTAAAGCAGACCCACGTAAAGGGCTCAAAAGTGGATATGGAGTTTTTGGCAAATATAGCTCGACGTTGCAATTTTTCAGATGACATAATTGAAGAAATAAAGAAAGCAAATACTGCAAGGCATGTTTTTGAGATAGTTTCTGAAAAAAAATTGGGAAGAGATTACTTTGACGTAGTCTGTTCCGAGGTTTACAACCAGTTAAGAAAACATTCAGAAGAAAAGTTTGAGATCGATGTGATCATGTTTGATTTTGAGGGGAATACCGTCGGCAGGTTCCCAAAAGAGTAACAGATATGTTCACTTAAAAAAAAGAGATTTTGTGAATAACGTAGCGATAGTTTCTATAACTAAAAACGGTATTGAGATCGCCAAGACATTAAAATCCAAGGTTCCTTCTTGGGAGATCTTTGCGCCCTCCAAGTTTTCAAATAATGATTCCAAGATAAACTGGTTTGAAGAATCTACCACCACAAAGGTAGGAACACTCTTTCAAAATTATGAAGCTCTCGTATGCATATTTTCCCTTGGTGCAGTAATACGCCTCGTTGCCCCTCACATGAAAGACAAAAAGACAGACCCAGCGGTGGTAGTAATTGATGACACAGGCAAGTTTGTGATAAGCACACTTTCAGGCCATCTGGGAGGAGCAAACAAACTTGCAGAAGATATTGCAGGTTTTATCGGCGCAACTCCTGTTATTACGACTGCGGCTGATGTAAACAAAACAATTGCAGTAGATCTCGTTGGAAAGGAGTTTGGATGGCAGATTGATAACGATTCTACCGTTACAAAGATTAGTGCACTTATGGTAAATGAGGAAAAAATCGGAGTCTTTCAAGATGCGGGAGAAAAGAATTGGTGGCTTCCAAAAAAGGAGCTTCCAAAAAATGTCCAACTCTATTCAAGCCTAGAAGAGCTGGCAAGGTCAGACTGCAAGGGGTTTTTGATAATTACAGACAAGATGATAGAAGACAAGCATATTCTAGAGCGTGCTGTAGTATACAGACCAAAGACACTTGTGGTAGGAGTAGGCCTACACTGGGATACCAGCAGAGATACAATCAAGGAAGGTCTTGAATTCTCCCTCTCAAAGTTCAAGCTTAGTCCAAAGTCTATTGCTAAGTTTTCGTCGATAAAAAAAGAGGCTCAGGTTGCAGGTTTGCGCGAGCTTGCAGAGAGTATGAATGTTCCAGTAGACTATTTTGAAAAACAGGAGCTCGCAGGAATTTCAATACCAAACCCATCACGGGTGGTCCAGACATTTGAAGGAACTCCAAGTGTATCTGAGGCCTCCGCAATCAAGAGTTCTGGAGGCACACTTGTAGTTGAAAAACAGAAATTCCCCCCAAATCTTACCATTGCAATTGCGAGGATTGTAAAATGAAGCGAGGTTTATTGCTAATAGACAGAGGAAG
>JAWOLM010000069.1:0-3412 GCA_033853455.1 Nitrosotalea sp.
GATGACGTCAAAGTGCATTGTATGCCCATCTTTTGCTTCCACGTATGTATCGTATACATGAATTTCCATGTTTTTGATGGTCAGAAAAGGGATATTTGTACTTAATCATACAGGTTTTTATTATGATGCATAAAGTACGAGTCGATCTTTCAAAAACAAGGATCACTTTAGAATTAGACGATGCCATTGCGCCAAAAACGATCAGATCTTTTCTTGACTGTCTTCCTCTTGATGTGAAAATAAACGTCTGGGGTGAGGAGCTATACACTGACGAGACTCCTATAGATGTAACTGCAGAAAATTCAAAATCTTTGGTTGATGAGATGGATGTTGCTTTTTGGCCCACTGGTAAGGCGATCTGCCTCTTTTTTGGACCAACGCCCATCAGCTCCAAGGGCGAGATCAGGCCATATTCTCCTGTAAACGTAATGGGAAAAATAAACAATGCCAAGAAGGATTTCATCAAAGATATGCGAGACGGCACAATTGCTCGATTTGCCCTAGAGTAATTCTTTTACGTAACATGTGTGTATATTTTGTCATTGTGGGGCCAGAAAACTGAATTCAGATGTAAGGACTGTAGTGCAGTCTTTGTAGACAAGGAACATTTTGAGCGTCATAAAAGAAACATACACAAGTAATACAAGCTCAAAGAATTGTCACATTGATGGAGATGACCGACGATTCTAAGATGTATGCTCTCAGCTCATCATTTGCGTTCGAATAGATAACCCATGGAATGGGATTTACCTCCATGTATTGACGGTCAGTAGAGGAAGGATATGCTGCAGTGTCGGGATGCGAATGAAAGATTGCTATCACTTCTAATTTCTTTTTCTCGGATTCTTCATACGCCTTGATGAGTTCTTCGTTTGATATGGTAAAATTGACAGGAGATGACTCTACATTTTTTGTTAGGAAAACTTCGCTTATTGAAAATTCTCCATTCTCACTTCTTCCAAATAATATTGCGCACGATTCGTTGGGCTCGTTTTTCTTTGCATGTTTTTTTAAGATGTCTACGTGAGTTTTTGAAAGAATTATGTTTTTTTGTAATGTCATCCTACTATTACTTTTCCAGTCATCCATGGATGAACTGTGCAGAAGTATGCTGTTGTACCTGCTGATGTAAAAGTATGTTTGAATGTCTCACCTGGTTTGATAAGCCCAGAATCAAATGTTCCAGAGGGTCCAGCAGTGGGATCGCCGCTTGTCACAGTATGAGAAGTAGTATCTTGGTTAGTCCAGACAACTGTTGTTCCAACTTTGACCGAGTCACTCACAGGATCAAAATATTTCTGTCCAGCACTTTGTGTTGACGCTCCTTTTGAGATATTGACACTTGAAATGACTGGCTGAGTTATTATTATCTTACCTGTCATAAATGGGTGAACTGTACACATGTAATCATATTCTGTTCCATTCAATTTTGATGTATCAAGTGAATATGATTTACCAGCTGCAATCAAACTCGAATCAAATGTTGCACCTGCATCTGCAGCACTCGTAACAGTATGTGGGACTGTATCATTGTTAGTCCATTTTATTATGTCGCCTTTTGGAACCGTTACCGTATCTGGAGTAAAGTTTGGATTGCCTTTGATGGATGAATTAACTGGAATGTTGACGGTAATCACTGGTGCAGTTGGCACTGCCTCTGTTGCCTCTGTTGCATTTGTTTCATTTTCTGGATGCAATGAGAACATGGCTCCAGGACCCATAAATCCAAAAGCTGTGTAGGACCCGACTCCTACCGCCATGGCTGCCAAAAATATTACGGCAACTGGCTTGAAGTATTTCTGCATTTTCATTGAGGTAAAAGCGATTACAATAGTTGGTATGATTATGATGATCAAAAGTCCGACAAATCTGGGCAATGAAGTAATGACTGTATTCAGACTTAGTGCATATGCTCCAACAGAGCCTGCAATTCCAAAGATTACAAGAGTAGTAGCCTTGGCTCGACCGCTGGTTGAAACTCCGCCGTTTAGAATCCCAGCAGATAGAAATATCATGCCCATAAACATGGTCAAACCTGATAGTGCCTGCATCCCAGTAAGGAAAGTGTTTGCAATACCCAAATAGGATAAAATGACTCCTCCAAGACCAATAGCAGTTAGGCCCATGCCTGGCATCATGAGGTCCCAGTCACTCATCGTCATTGTTCGAATCGGTGAGGTACTTAATTCTTTTGACCTTGAATGGCAATCTTCGAAGAAATTAAATTCCCAAAAGGGCCACTATGGCTCGTGGGATTAAAAGAAGTACTGGAGATATCAAAACCACGTATCGTAGTTTTACTTGTAATTACAGCAGTAACTTCGATGTATGCTGCAAGCAAACTGATTGGTCCGCCACTTAACTATGTTAGTCTTTTACACATTATTGTTGCTGGATCGCTTTCTTCTGCTGGCTCAAGTGCTCTTAACCATTATTACGATCGAGATATCGATCCATTGATGAAAAGAACAAGCAAGAGACCAATTCCATCAGGAAGAATGTCTGCAAGAAATGTTTTGATTTACGGCTTGGCAGTGAGCGCGCTTTCTGTAATTTATGCGTGGTTTACTCTAAATCCGCTTTCGACATTTTTCATCTCACTTGGAATATTCTTCTATGTCATAATCTATACTGCATGGCTCAAACGTGCAAACTCATCAAATATTGTAATCGGAGGGTTTGCTGGAAGCTGCGCCGCTATGGCAGGCTGGTCTGCTGCAACAGGTTCAATGGATATACTTGGAGCACTTGTAGGAATTCTAGTCTTTGTCTGGACACCGTCTCACTTTTGGTGTCTTGCAATGAAGATGAGAGACGACTATGCAGAAGCACACGTTCCAATGTTGCCTGTCTTGATTGGAATGCAGAAAACATCAAAATACATTCTTGTAAACACGGCAATACTACTTCCATATTCGCTAACTCTTCTAGCATTCGGACTAGGCTATGTCTATCTTGCAATCGCAGCCGTCTCAGGAGGTCTCATGCTACTGTATCATTATAAACTAACAAAGAATCCGACTTCAGACTTTGCATGGAAAGCTTACAAGGTGACAGCGCCATATCTTACGATAATATTTGTAGGTATTGCACTTGATGCCGCATTCCACTTTCCAGTAGTGATAAAGTAATTACTCTTCCAGTTCTTGTTCTACGCCAGGGAATCCTGCTTCGTATTCTCTTTCTAGATTTTCCATGTTTTGTTTTTCAATTTCATCTTCTTCTGCTTCTTTTACTGTGATCTCTATCCTTCTCTCGTCTTTTGTCAGCCATGTCACCTTGATGAGACCATAAATCTCCAAGTTAAGCAGGGTCTTGTTGAACTCGTCTTCGGGAATGCTAATTCCTGATTTTATCAACGCTTTTGAGAGCTCAGAATCTGTCATAGAGCCTGCGTTTTTTATTATCTCAT
>JAWOLM010000070.1:0-6986 GCA_033853455.1 Nitrosotalea sp.
TTGGAGGCGGCGCAACAACAGAGACTGTATACGAAGCCCTTACTTTGATTAGCAAAATGAAAAAAGTCAAAGGAATACTTGTAAATCTTTATGGCGGAATTGTAAAAACAACAACAGTTGCGACTGCCTTTATCAAAGCATTTGATAACAAATTAATCGACGTTCCAGTCTTTGCAAGAATGTCTGGAGCCGAAGCAGACAAATCAAAAGAGATGTTGAAGGGCTCGAGAACCAAAATGTCTGATACAATCGAAGAAGCGATTAACGTTGCTGTAATTGAGGTGAATAAAAGTGGCTGATCTTTTTGATTTACTAATAGGAAAAGAAGGAGACAAAGACTATAAGAAAAAACCAGTCATAGTTCAAGGGATTACTGGCAAGTTTGGCTCATTCCATACACAGCAAATGCTTGCCTATGGCACAAACATTGTGGCAGGTGTTACACCTGGAAAAGGCGGACAGAAAATTGAAGATGTACCAATTTATGAGAACATGAAAGATGCAGTAGCTGCAACGGGCGCAAAGATTTCAATTGTTTTTGTTCCTGCAAAATATTTCCTGAGTGCAGCGGTAGAAGCATTAGAATCTGGAATCAAGCTATTGATTGCAATACCAGAACATGTCCCAGTAAAAGATGCGCTAACAATAGTGGATTTGGCAAAAAAGAAGGACGCAATTGTTGTCGGTCCAAACACACCAGGAGTAATAATACCTGGCATAATCAAGATTGGAATCATGCCAGCATCACCATTCAAGCCAGGAAACATTGCAGTAATTTCTCGAAGCGGCACTCTAATGTACGAAGTTTCACACAATCTCTCACTTGCAAACTTTGGCCAAAGCATATGCTTTGGAATAGGTGGAGACCCGATTAATGGGACTCCTCTAATTCAAGCATTTGATACCATTCGAAATGGTGCCAATATCGATGGCGTGGTAGTAGTAGGAGAGATTGGAGGTGATGCTGAAGAAATGCTGGCCCAGCACATTATTGACACTAAATTTGACAAACCCGTTGTAGCATATATTGCAGGAAGAGCAGCTCCAAAGGAGAAAAGAATGGGCCATGCAGGTGCCATCATTTATGGAACATATGGTTCTGCGGAGTCCAAAGTTTCAATGTACGCCAAGGCAAATGTCCCTGTTGCCAAGAGACCTGCTGAAGTGCCTATGCTGCTTGCAGGCAAGCTTGGAAAGGGTAGAAACAAATAGCAGGTAGGTAGGAGAAAGAGAAATGCCAATTACAGATCCACTAAAAAAACAGATCGCCCAGAAGGCAAGGTTATACTTTAAGGTCTGTTTCTCTTGTGGCTCCAAGAATTCTATGGCTGCCACAAGATGTCGCAAGTGTCACAATTCTTACCTTAGACTAAAGAATAGAACGCTAGGCATCAAGAAGTAGTCAGGGACTTCCGCCGCAAGCACATTCATTTCCATCTGAAATCATTCTAAATTTGTTGCTGGCATCAAACTTTGATTTCTGATAATGCGCAATGTTCATTACTCTATCAATTACCGACTGCTCTGCAGCGTTTGCTTGACTCAAAAACAAATTTTCAAGTTCTGCAACGGTATACACGTCTCCATTTCCAAGAATTTTTTTAAATGCAGATTTGACAAACTCCTCGTCTTGAGATCCCAAATGTTTAGAGTTTTCGACCAATCTTTGAACTTCATTTAACAGTAACAATGATTCATTTCTCATGGTTTTGTTTTTTGTACAATGTCTATAATAATTTTGAGAAAACACTCTCCAAACAAGGAACTCTGATATAGAGGGGATGAGAAAATCAACTGAAAACACATTGTTCATAATTAACATGAAAAATTATAAAGAGATTTCAGGTTCAGATTCTTTGCGATTGGCAAAGGCGGCTTCCAAGATTGCCAAAAAGTATAAGACAAAAATTGTCGTATGTCCACCAAATCACTTAGTATCGGAGGTTGCAAAGATCCCAATTACAGTATTTTCACAACATGTTGACAATGTAAAGGTTGGAAGTACAACAGGTTTTACAGTTCCAGAGCTTTTAAAAAAATCAAAGGTACAAGGATCCCTTATCAACCACAGCGAACACAGAATACCTTCGCAAGAGATAGAGGAAATTGTTTCAAGGTTAAAGGAATTGAAAATGATATCTATTGTTTGTGTAAAAGATGTAAGCGAGGCTGAAAGGTATGCAAAACTCGGGCCTGATTTTATTGCTGTTGAACCACCCGAACTTATTGGAAGCGGTAAGGCAGTATCAAGGGAAAAACCAGAGGTAATAACAGATTCGGTAGCTGCAGTAAAACGTGCAAAAAATTCTACAAAAGTGCTTTGCGGTGCAGGAATTGTTTCTGGAGATGACGTTGCAAAAGCGCTCGAGCTTGGTGCAGATGGCATTCTTGTTGCAAGCGGCATAGTAAAGGCAAAAAATTGGGAAAAGACAATAGAAGAGTTTGCTCGTGCATTCGCAAAAACTAGAAAAATTTGATATTCCACTACAACAGAACTCTTGTGTGAAGTCTGTTTATTTTTTCAACGAGGGAGACGGCAAGAACAAAAGGTTGTTTGGCGGCAAAGGAGCAGGCCTTATGGAGATGACAAGGCTTGGTCTTGTAGTTCCTCCAGGTTTTACAATAACAACCCAAGTTTGTATAAAATACTATGACAATAACAAAAAGCTTCCAAAGAACTTGATGTCAGAGGTTAAGAGAAACATACAAAAAATTGAAAGAAGAACAGGAAGAAAATTAGGTTCAGAGAAAGACCCCCTCCTCGTCTCAGTCAGATCAGGTGCAGCAACATCAATGCCTGGAATGATGGATACAATTCTCAATTTAGGATTAAACGACAAAACTGTCATCGGTCTAGCCAATTCGAGCAAGAATCCGAGATTTGCATGGGATTCTTATCGTAGGTTCATCCAGTTGTTTGGAAAAATTGTGTTTTGTATAGATGACAAAAAGTTTGATGCAATTATGCACGATACAAAAATCAGGCAAGGTATACAGCATGATCATGAGCTAAATGAAGAGTCATTGAAGGAGATAGTATCAAGATACAAGATAATTTGCAAAGAACATACAGGGGAGGATTTTCCAGAAGACCCATTTAGGCAGCTTGAGCTTGCAATTGAGGCCGTCTTCAAAAGTTGGATGGGCGAGAGGGCAGTGGTATATCGAGAAAAGTACAAGATTACAAAGGATGTTGCAAACGGTACTGCAGTCAGCGTAGTGACAATGGTATTTGGAAACATGGGAAACGATAGTGCTACAGGGGTAGTCTTTACACGTGATCCGTCTGATGGTTCAAAGAAGATTTTTGGTGAATATCTGATAAACGCACAAGGAGAAGACGTGGTGGCTGGAATTCGAACTCCACAGCAGATAGATCAGATGGCAAAAGACATGCCTTCAACATACAAACATCTACTCAGAACATGTGATAAGCTTGAGAGACATTTCAAAGAACCACAAGATATCGAGTTTACCGTTGAAAGAGGTAAGTTCTACCTGTTGCAGACACGTGCTGCCAAGATGAATGCAGTCTCGATGATTAGAACCTCCGTCTCAATGGTGAAAGAAGGTCTGATAACGAAAAAAAGAGCAATACTACGGCTTCATCCAGAGGACCTTGACCAGATTCTTCACAAAACAGTTGATACCGAGGCTACAAAGAAATTCGACCTCCTTACAAAGGGAATTCCTGCATCGCCCGGTGCTGCATCAGGAGTTGTCGTCTTTGATGTCAAAAAAGCGACCAGTCTTGGCGAAAATGGAAGTCGCGTAATACTTGTCAGGGAAGAAACAAAACCTGAAGATGTTCCTGCGTTTTTTTCCTCTGTTGGAATTCTGACAAGCAGAGGTGGAAAAACATCACATGCTGCGGTTGTAGCAAGGGGAATGGGAAAGCCATGTATTGTAGGATGTTCTGAGATTAGAATCGATTACACATCAAACCAATTTTTCGTAGATGGAAAAACAGTCAATGAGGGAGACATGATAACAATTGATGGAAGTAGTGGTAGTGTATATGCAGGCGAGATACCAACTGTCGAACCAAAACTAACAGATGATTTTAGAACCATTTTATCGTGGTCTGAGAAATTTAAAAAACTCGGCATAAGAGCAAACGCAGACACACCACAAGCTGCAAAACTTGCACGCACCTATGGAGCTGAAGGAATAGGCTTGTGCAGAACAGAAAGAATGTTCAATGCAAAAGATAGACTCAGTGTCTTCGTGGATATGATAATGGCAAAAACAATAGAGGAAAGAAAGACAGTTCTAGAAAAACTGCGTGTGTTACAGAAACAAGATTTCAAAGAAATTCTTGAAATAATGAAAGGATACCATGTAACAATCAGGCTTTTAGATCCTCCATTACATGAGTTTCTTCCAAACATCGAGGTATTGATAAACAAAATTCATTCCCTAGAAACCCAAGCAGATACAAGTGATTTTCTCACAACACAGAGACTCCTCGAGAGGGCAAAAGAACTTGCTGAGGTAAATCCAATGATGGGTCATCGTGGAGTCAGAGTCGGAGTCACGTATCCTGAGATTTATGAGATGCAGATTAGAGCCATCTGTGAAGCAACAGCAGAGCTTGCAAAAGAAAAGGCTGATGTCCATCCCCAGATAATGATACCCCAAGTAGGAAACGTAACCGAATTAGAATACATCAAGAAAATTTACCAGTCCATAAAGGCAGATGTGGAATCAAAGTTTAAGATCAAATTAAAAATGAATTTTGGGACCATGATGGAGGTTGTAAGAGCATGTCTGACAGCAGATGAGATAGCACGCATTACAGACTTCTTCAGTTTTGGAACAAATGACCTCACTCAGGCAGTATTTAGTTTCAGTAGAGAAGATGCAGAAGGCAAGTTTCTCACACAATATTTTGAAAAAGAAATAATGGCAGAAAATCCGTTCCAGTCACTTGACGTAAATGGAGTTGGGAGTCTTATGAAGATCGCAATTTCGAAGGGAAGAGGAATCAAGCGTAACTTGGAGATAGGAGTTTGTGGAGAGCATGGGGGAGATCCTCGCTCAATCAAGTTTTGCAATACAGCAGGATTGACATATGTTAGCGCCTCCGCGCACAGAGTACCAATTGCAGTTCTGTCTGCAGCACAAGCGTCCATTGAAAACTCTTCCAAATCTTCTAGCAGAAAACTGAATCGTGACAGATAAGATTAGTTCACGAAAACTGAAATACCGAATATTTGTATCTCATTCTACGACATGCTACCACGACTAGAGTCCATAAAGCCTGCAAGACTAAAGATAGGATTGACACAGCAAAAGCTTGCCTCCCTTACAGGAGTTAGTACTTCGATGATAAATCAAATAGAATCTGGGAGGTGTCAACCAAGCTATGCCACTGCAAGAAAGATATTTGAGGTATTGTGGTCCCTTGAGAGCCAGTCATCAACGAAGGCAGGAGACATTTGCAGTAAGGAGATCGTTAAACTCAAGACAAGCGATACCCTGCATGACGCAATAAAAAAAATGCAAGACATGTCCATAAGCCAAGTACCTGTTTTTGAGGGAAATGAAGTGGTCGGACTCATCACAGAAGACAGCATTGTGAAGCATCTCATAGATAATGACGAAACACAAAGGAAAAGAATAAAGCTGGCAGAGATAATGGATCCGCGTCCGCCCATTGTGGACTTTGAAACTCCTGTCAAGACGCTTGTCTCACTAATTCGCTATTCAAAGTGTGTTTTGGTATCAAAACAGAGTAGAATTGTTGGAATAATTACGGCATCTGACACGTTAAAGTTAGTAGAATAAACTTACTTTGGATGAGAACAAAGTTCTGTGAGAACACCGTGTAAAGATTTCGGATGGATAAAAGTAATCTTTGTTCCACGCGAACCTGGTCTTACTTCTCCCAAGAATCTGACTCCATTGTTTTTCATCCTGTCAACTTCGCCTTCTATTTTTTCTGTTTCAAGAGCAATGTGGTGTAGTCCCTCTCCTCTACTTTCCAAAAATTTTTTGATTGGGCTAGAATCTCTTGTTGCTTCCATCAGCTCAATTCTAGAATTATTCAAATGCAGTATTGCAACTCTTACTCCTTCAGTCTCTACTGTCTCAAACTCTACCTCTTTTACGCCAAGTACCTTCTGGTATTCTTTTACTGCTTCATCTAGATTATTGACTGCAATGGCAACATGGTCTATTCTCATTCTAGAAAGACTCCTTTGGTTGGTATATTCCAAAAACTTCTCTAAAGGTATTGCTTATCTCTCCAAGCGTTGCATAACTTCTGACTGACTCTAGGATATATGGCATCAAGTTTTCTTCTTTTTCAGCCGCACTTTTCATTTTGGAAAGAGCGTTCTCTGTCTTTTTGTTGTCTCTCGTGCTGCGCAGCTCCTTTAGATTTTGCATCTGTTGTACCTGAATACTGTCGTCTATCTTCATTATGTCTGGTTTTTCTTCCGTAGAATCAGTAAACTTGTTGACTCCCACTATCACTCTCTCGTTGCTATCTATCTCTTTTTTGAGCCTGTACGCATTTTGTCGTATCTCAGACTGGAAGAATCCCTTCTCGATTCCAGCAAGCGAACCTCCCATCCTGTCGATTCTCTTGAGGTATTTGTTTACCTCTTCTTCTATGTTATCAGTCAGTGATTCCACGTAATACGAACCGGCAAGCGGATCTACCGTCTTTGTAATTCCGCTTTCGTGTCCTACTATCTGCTGTGTTCTTAATGCAATTTTTACTGCGGCCTCTGTAGGCAATGCTAGCGCTTCATCTTTAGAGTTGGTGTGAAGTGACTGACATCCACCAAGAACTGCTGCCATTGATTGAATTGCAACTCTTACGATATTATTGTCTGGCTGTTGAGCAGTAAGCGATTCTCCACTTGTCTGGACATGAAATTTGAGCTGCATTGATTTTTTATCTTTTGCATGGAATCTCTCTTTTACTATTTTTGCATAGATTCTTCTTGCTGCTCTAAACTTGGCCACTTCTTCTA
>JAWOLM010000071.1:0-10530 GCA_033853455.1 Nitrosotalea sp.
CCTACCACAACTGTATCAATACCATGAATTTTCATTCGCTCAGTTTTTGCAAGTTCCCAAGCGCCGTTTCCACCAACGGCTACATGAAAATTATATTTTTTCTTGAGTTGAATTATTTTAGCACACATTCTTTTGAATTTCATTGCAACATACGAGAGCTTTTCAGGAGACATTGTAGTAGTAACAGGAGCCATCCCGAGTGGGTCCATCACATTAATCCCTACCACTTTGGTATCCGGACCTATACATTTTTCAAGATAATCAGGGTTTGCAATAAAGACCTCGTCGCGATTGTAACCTTGTAATAGTGATGCTTCTACTCTACGCAAACCAACTTGTGCTACTTTTGCCTCACCGGTAGCAACGTTGGTCTCTACAGGAGGACAAAATACTTTGTCAAACACAAATTCTGGAACAAGTTCGTATGGCCCACAAGCAATGAATCCATAGAGAAAATTACCACGGTAATTAGTCATCAGGCTACGATCTGCGGTAAGAACGATTCTCTTGCCTGCCATTTCCTCTAGTTCTTTTTTACTATGATATAAATCGTTTACCTTATAGCCTTATTTTACAAAAATTTCACTTTTGACATATAAATTGGTGTTATACAATCTAAGTCCATGGGCATATCAGAGCCAAGACATGTTGAGAGACATCAGAAAGAAAGTAGTAGCATAAGGGACTTTGTGTTTGGATTTGGAGATGGAATAAATACATCACTAGGATTGGTAGCAGGAGTCGGCGGAGCAGATCAAGCTTCAAGCATAATCATCCTTGCAGCCATGGTTGCAATGTTTACTGGTGCAAAAGCAATGGCAGTTCAGAATTATCTAGCAGTTAGGTCTCAGAGACAAATATTGCAGTCAGAAATTGAACGAGAAAAATGGGAAATGGAAAATGTTCCAGAGGCTGAAAGGTCAGAGATAAATGAAATTTACAAAGCAAAGGGATTCACAGGAACTGAACTTGAAAATATAGTTAACAAGATTACTTCTGACAAAAAAGTATGGCTTGATACCATGCTTACAGAAGAATTGAAGATGAATATGGAAATAGTCGGCAGCCCCTTAAAGAGCGCCTTCCGCATGTTTGGGGCATTTCTGGTTGGAGGCGTTTTGCCAATCATCCCGTATTTCTTTTCAAGCGGCTACGAACCGCTACTAATTGCTGTTGGTACAAGCCTATCTGCATCGTTTGTCATTGGAGCAATCAAATCGAAGATGGCAAACCTGAACATCATTTGGGGTGGATTGGAGATGGCTGGACTTGGTACAGGAATTGCATTAATAGGATATGGAATTGGTTCAGAACTTGGTCATCTTGGCATAATCAAGACATAGTTCTACTCGTTGCGATTCTGTTTGCAATATTTGCTGCAAAAGCGCCGGCACCTATTCCATTATCTATATTCACAACAGAAAGTCCCAGGGTACAACTTTGAAGCATCGAAGCAAGTGCAGCTACTCCTTTTGCTCCGTATCCATATCCTACTGAAGAGGGAACGCCGATTACAGGAATGTCAACCAATGACGAGACAACAGATGCGAGTGCTCCCTCCATACCTGCTACAACAATAATTACATCTACTTCTTCAGTTATCAATTTTTTAATTATTGGAAAGATTCGGTGCAGTCCTGCTATGCCAACATCGTAACTAGTAATGCATTTGCAACCCATTGCCTCACACATTAGCCTGGCTTCTTCTGCAACGCCAACATCAGATGTTCCAGCAGTAACTACGCCCACTTTACCACCCGAAGACGCCAGTTTTTTAAAGAAAAGAATGGATGTAGTGTTTTTTCCTACTTTAATCTTGATTTTATTTTTTTTAGAAAAAGATACGATTTGTTTGTAATGGTCTTTGCTTATTCTTGAGACCATGACACAGTCGGACCTTGACAATGCAGCAAGTATGATCTTTTTCAAATCCGCAAGGTGTTTATTTTGAGCAAATATTACCTCGGGAACTCCTCTTCTGATTTTTCTTCCCACATCAAACTTGGCAAAGTCTTCTATTTTTTTTATAGAGTAAAGCGAAAGCAGTTTTTTTGCCTTAGAAGTACTAATTTTTCCTAATTCAAGAGATTTTAGTATCTGTAATAGTTCCAACATTATTCATATTTCTTGTGAGGTTAAAAATTTAATCAGAGTTCAAGACCTGAAATGGCAGTCTTTACGCTCTCTACACCCTTCTTGAACCATTCCTTTTCATTTGCATCCAAGTCTAGTTCAACTATCTTTTCCACACCATTTTTACCTATTACCGCAGGCACTCCAATTGAAACATCAGAATAACCGTATTCCCCATTAAGACAGGTTGCAACTGGAATAACTTGTTTTGTATCTCGCACTACAGCTTCAATTATAGCTGAAATCGCATTTCCGGGCGCGTGTACTGTGGCTCCTTTAAGTTCAATAACTTTTGCGGCAACTTGCCTTGTGTTTTGTACAATCTCATCAGTTTTTTGTTTCGGTAATAGAGATGTTAGTGGAATTCCTGAGACTGTGGAATATCTAGGAAGAGGCAACATGTTCTCTCCATGTTCTCCTATTACTAGGCCGCGAATAGAATTACGCGAAAAGCCGGTAGATTCGTGTATGAATTGTACAAATCTTGACAGGTCAAGCATGTTACCCATTCCAAACACTCTATTTTTTTGGAATCCTGAAACTTTGTACGTGAGATACGCCATAGGATCAAGGGGATTTGTTACAGGAATTATCATTGCGTCTTTTGCGAATTTTTTTATATTTTCTACTACACCTTTTACAATCGACGCATTAATTTTCAACAGATCCATTCTTGTCATTCCCGGTTTTCGTCCGGATCCAGCTACAACAACCACAATGTCTGATCCCTTCATCTCAGAATAGTCATTTGATCCTCGAACATTCACATCTATTCCCTTTTCAGATAACATGTGGTTAAGATCCATGGCTTCTCCTTGTGGTAGACCTTGTACAACGTCAAGAAGAAGAATTTCGTCTGTAACTTTTCGTAATGCGGTGAAAAGCGCCGCAGCTCCTCCCACTTTACCTGAACCAACAATTGTAATCATATTCTGGCGTCCCTCTAATCACTAATTAAACCTCACTATTTTTTCAAGTGAAGATAATCAGATGAAAGTGCGTTATCATGAAATTACAATTTATATGCATTCAAAACCGTTTACAGATTCATGGTACTCATAATTGACGCACAGGTAGCAGGAATTTCTGGAGACATGCTACTTTCTGCTCTTGTAAATATAGGAGCCAGTAAATCCAAAATTATAGACGGGGTACACATGTCAGAAAATTATCTCAAGGGTTCTAGAATACAAAACATAGATTTTGAAAAGACAATAAAACATGGAACTGAAGCAACCAGATTATCTTTAAGCATAAAAGAAGAAGATCATGAAAGGAAAGGGATTGAGATTCAGGATTGTGTTTTACAGACATCTGATAAAATCGGTTTATCTGAAAAGGCCAAAGTTTTTGCAAAAGAAAGCATAAAGTCTCTAATCAGGGCTGAATCTAAAATTCATGGCGAACCCATAGAAGCAGTACACTTTCATGAAGCATCTAGCATGGACACAGTTGTTGATATCATCGGTTCAGCAATAGCTCTTGATGAATTGGGGTGTTTTTCTGAAGAGGTTATTTCTACGCCAGTTGCAGTAGGAGGAGGAACTTTGAGCTTTTCCCACGGTGTTACATCAAATCCTGCTAGTGCCATCTTGGAAATATTTCGCAATTCAGATATCATAGTAGCAGGAGGCAGAGTTAAAGAGGAACTTACCACACCTACCGGCGCAAGTTTGCTAGTTAATCTTGCAAGGAAGTGTTCAGAGTTTTATCCTCCAATGAAGATCAGATCGATTGGATATGGCGCTGGCAGTAAAGATTTTGAGGGATTTCCAAATGTATTAAAAATAGTCAAAGGAGAACTAATTCATCAATTTGAACAGGATTCAGTTCAAATTATTGAGACAAACATAGATGACGTTTCAGGAGAAGTCATAGGACAGATGATTGACAAGTTGATTTCAAAGGGAGCAAAAGATGTCACCGTGACTCAGGCCCTTACAAAAAAAGGCAGACTAACAAATATTGTTTCTGTCATATGCGATTCCTCAAATCTAAATGAGATGGTCAATACTGTCATTTCTGAAACTGGGACATTAGGGGTAAGGCTTAGGACGTCCAATCGATATGTTGTTCCACGAGCTATCATCTCAATACCGATAACTATTCACGGCAAGAACTTTACTGTGCAATGCAAAGTCACGAAAAATGGCGAGGCGGCAAAAAACTTCAAAGTGGAAGCAGACAACATCAAACAAATCTCAGAATCACTAGGGATTTCCTTCAGGGACGCAAACGCATTGATTATTACTGAAGTTAGGCAAAAGTTACACTTGAAATGAACAAGTTAGAACATCTAATTAATTGGTTTGATGGGAAAGGCAAAGTCCTGGTTGCGCTTTCGGGCGGGGTGGATAGTGCTCTTGTGGCCTATGCTTCACATAGAGCTCTTGGAGATCTTGCTCTAGCTGTTACTGCTGACTACAAAACTTTGTCGCAAGAGGAATTGAATTCTGCAAAAAAGATCTGCTCGGAAATAGGAATAAGACACATCATAACAGAATACAACGAGCTTGAAAACCCAGACTTTGTCAAAAATGACAAAAACCGATGTTTTCATTGTAGAACACAGTTAGCAACTCATCTAGTGGAACTTTCAAAAAATTATGACGTTAATACAATAGTTGACGGCACCAATCTTGACGACTTGGAAGAATATAGACCTGGAATAGCGGCACTAAGAGAAAATGGTATTCGTAGTCCTCTGGTGGAAATAGGTTTTGTCAAGGAAGAGGTGAGAAAATTTGCAAAAGAAGCGGGTCTCTCAGTTTACGACAAGCCATCAAATTCATGTCTTGCTTCACGAATTCCATGGGGCAATGAGGTCACAGCGGAAAAATTAGAAAGAATTGAAAAAGGCGAAAATATTGTAAAACATCTTTTGGGTGCAAAGCAGGTTAGGGTACGCAGTTTAGGCAAAGTAGCCAGAATTGAGATTGGAAAAGATGAATTGCATCTACTCACAGATTTGGAAAAAGTTGAAACATTAACTAACCTACTCAAGGATCTTGGATTTGAATCAGTATTGATAGACAAAGAAGGGTATCGTCCTGGCAAGCTAAATGTGATTACAGATTGATCTATCTAGACAACGCGGCATCAACCCCGGTTCATCAAAAAGTAATTGATGAGATGATTCCATACTTTGGAGAGCAATTTGGCAATCCATCATCCATACACAAGCTTGGCAGAACATCGAATGTGGCCATACAAAATGCAAGAAAAAGAATAGCTGACTTGATCAATGCCGATGGTAATGAGATTCTTTTGACATCTGGAGGAACCGAATCAAACAACACAGCGATTTACGGAACTGCTTTACAAGGCAAGGGAAAACACATCATAACATCTTCCATAGAACACGATGCAATACTAGAACCCTGCAAGCGTCTTGAAAAAGAAGGATATAGAGTCTCATATCTTCCAGTAGACAAATTTGGTCTAGTGGATGTAGACGAAGTACGAAAGGCGATTTCGAGTGATACGTGTCTTATCACAATAATGTTTGCAAATAATGAGGTTGGAACAATTCAGCCAATAAAAGAAATTGCATCCATGGCTCGCAAGAACAATATAGTTTTTCACACAGATGCAGTACAGGCAGTTGGCAAGATTCCAATTAATGTCAAGGAATTAGAAGTGGACTTGCTTTCCATCTCTTCTCACAAAATAAATGGCCCAAAAGGTGTGGGCGCATTATACATCAGAAAAGGTGTAAACGTATCTCCTCTCATACTTGGCGGAGGGCAGGAAAATGGGTTGAGGTCCGGCACTGAGAATGTAGCAAGCATAGTTGGATTCGGTATGGCCTGCAAGTTGGCAAAGGAAAACATGAATCAGAATACAGCCCATTTCAAGAACCTGACTTCTAGACTCATTACAAGAGTTCTAGCGGAAATACCTAGAACTACTCTTAATGGGCACCATGAAAAAAGAATTCCAAACAATACACACTTTACATTTCTTGGAGTCAACGGTGAGGATTTGATTATCAAGCTTGACGAAAATAAAATTGCGGCCTCCACAGGCTCTGCCTGCTCAGTGCGCATACAGAAAGCATCACATGTACTGAGGGCGATGAGCTTTTCGCATGAACAGATAACTGGCTCCTTGCGTTTAACAGTAGGAATTACAAATACAGAAGCAGAAATAGATGAAGCCGTAGATGTTTTAAAGAAGGTTGTGCAAGAGCTGCGGGCTGTATCCCCTTACAAGAGCAAGTACAATTTCTAGATTGTAATAATTGTACAGTCTATTGATTTATTGAGGTAATACTTGGAATTGATATCCAGTTTTCACAGTTAATGGAACTAAAGAATCCATTCCGTTCCAGACATAGATTTCGGCAGAATAACTTCCCGGACTTGGAGGAACCCATGAAATCTGTTCTCTTGCTTGGTTTGATGGGCTAATTGTGTCATCTATCCATTTCAGGTAGACCACTTTGCCTTGACTGTCTTTTATTTGAACAATGTATGAAATCTTTTGGTCATTTTGGTAGTCGCCATTTGAAATCACGTCATTGAAGGTCATAGTCTGGCCAGCCTTTGGATTTTGTGATAGGGGCATTCCATTTTCATTTCCTATGTGTGTAACATGAGTGATTTTTGAGGCGTAGACTTGAGAACTAGACGACGCGGATGTGGCTGAGGTGGGAGGTGGAGCAGGTGTAGATTGAGAGGGTATTGGTTGTGATGTTTGGGAAGCAACAGTTGATCCTATTATGACTGATCTTCCATATGCATCCGCATAGTCATGATACCAAGCCTGTACTGTTCCTCCAATAGGAGATATCAAGGAAGTTCCATCCTCGCTGCATATCCAAGAGGGCATTTTGAGTGCGCCCTGAAATATGGCTGATCCGGGCGAGGTCTCGGTAAGCGTAAAGCCGGTGGCGGCAAGTCCGCCATGAAATACCCCGTTTATAGTACATTGATGATATCTAAAGCCCTTTATCCACACCTCAAGCAGTATGTTTCCGCTAGCATCACCAACTGTATCCACAGCAGGGGAATTGGGATCAGTTACGGAGGTAAAAGACTGAATCGTATCAGGTGATGATGCAAGATCAGGATCATTTACTGTTATTGTGACAACAGAGCCAAGCCTGTAGCTTCCTGAATCAAGTGTTACAACTCCTGTGTGTGTAGGAAGACTACTCTTTGAGGTAACAGGAGTTGGTGTGCCCCCAAGTGTAGAACCGGTTACTGAAAAATTAATTCCTTTTTCATTCACCATTTGGCTGTTTACAAGAAATACAATATTGTTGCCAAATGTTTGCAGGGATTTGATGAGATTTGGATCAAATTGGTTTAGTTGGTTTGCCACTACATATGAGATAGTACCGGTAAAAACACCAGAACCGGGACCAGTTTCTTGAAGTTCAGCGCGGTATACAGCATTATTCATAGTTTGACTGTTTTGCATTCCAAAAGAAAAGATATCAAAAACTATTGGTTGCGTATCAGTTTCATGTGAAATGACGCCATTTGAACCACCAAAGTTTATTTCAAGATAAACTGGAGATGATGAAGGTTGCGATTCAATTGAAGAAACCGCAGAATTGCTTATTTTGACAAGACCATTTCCAGAAAAAACACTGCCCGGCGCTAGTATTTGAACGGTCGAACTGCTAGACGCACTTCCAAAATGTAAAGTCATGCTAGTACTTGAGAACGAGTTGATTCCTAGCTGCTGTTGAAACGATCTTAGATCATAATTGACCCAGTTGGTCCCACCAGAATTTGGTTGAGTGGTATCAATCAACAAACCCTTGAGCGTGCCGGCAGTGATCCCAAGATTAAGTGTCGTCTCATAAAAGTTGGTAGTTGCAGTTTGTCTTGTGTCTACCATCAGTCTTGCAGAATTAGAGTCTGTGACGCTTGAAGGAACTGAAATTGGGTTTGAAAGACTGTTCGGGGTAGGATAAAAATTCACGTCAGAGGCGCCAAGGAGTGTAACTGGACTTCCAATCTTTAGCGTCGGTATCTTGGCTAAACTTTTGAAGACGTTTAGAGTCTCTATGGTTCCAGAATTTAGGACTTGGGTCATATCATTCAGTGTTATAGTCTGCTTTTGTCCAGGTCCAAACTGGGCTTGTCCAGTACCAAGTACGAGGCCTGTATTTGCAAGACCGGAAACAATTGAGGTAGATTGAAGGTTGTACTCAATTGTACCAGATTGGGATCTTGGAGCATTTTGCGATAAGCCAATTGTAGAAATACTTGCATAATCACTTTCAAAGACACCTGTGTTTGGCCCGGTTTCTACAAATGTTACTAAATTGCCATATGTCACACCGCTTGAGACTATTGACGAGCTTGTTTCAAGATTGTTTGTCTTCAAGATAACAACACTCCCAAGGTTCATTTCCACCTTGCCATTGTCCTTAAAACCTAAGCTGCTCAAATTTGGTAAGAGATTAACAAGTCCCGATGTGCTCCCTCTTCCAGATTCTGGGAACGCTTCATAGAATGTCGCCTCTGGACTGTTCACATTAAAAGTCCACGAATCCGCCGCTGTTGGATCCTCATCTAATTGGATATCATTTATTGTTGCAAAAACTTCAGAGCCTGGTGAATAGAAGCTTCTATCGAGTGTTAATGAAATGTTTGGAATATCAAAGTAGGTAAGATCAACACTTTGTGTTCCTGCTGCACCATTATATTCCACATTAACATCATTGCTAAATGAAAAAAGCTGTATTACTGGCCAAACGTTTGGATTAATTCCAATTTGTCCGGGAGGTATATTCGAATTGGTGTTCAACGAAGTTGGATTTTTGACAACATTGTTCTGGTTTACAGCAGGAGGCAGCGGAGTCCCACTGCATACTCCAAATGAAGCTAGGCCTTGCGTAGTACCTGAGAGTCCATTGGAGTCAGGTATTGCAACTCCGTCGGTTTGTGAGAAATCAGCACCCAATACAGAGGAAGGAGTAGATGAAGAGCAAAAGACTCCAAAGTCCAAGTTCTGTCCTGGAGTACCAGCTAGTGACAGCTGGTCTGCTTGTTTGGCAGCATCAGTATTGGCAAAAAACGCATACCAATATCCATCGGATGCTTGCGCCATGCGGAGATGTCGTCCATTTACATTGACGTTTGGCTCACCTTGGGCTTGATCCGTTTGTACGTTGTCTCCCCTGACTATCACTTCAATCACCATTGCGCCAGCAAAGTGGTTTTGGAAAACGCTATTTTCTGCCGACACAAATAGGTTGGGATGATCCGAGTATCCTTTCACATCAGATGAAAATACAGGGGGGAAAACAAGAAGCGCTAACAACAAAATTGCATATATCTTGTACAATAGCATACAGACATTCTTCTTGGAAATAACCTTGTCGAATGATTCATGCATTTTACTTGAAATTATAAACAGCAAGACAGAAACAGCGAAGTTTTAACTAAGGGGTTTGCCCGAGCTCCAAATAAGATGAATCGAAAGATAATGCTCATAGGCGGTGGAATACTCGTAATAGCAGGCATATTAATTTCGTATTTCCAGTCTGAAGCTGAAGTGGACAGACTTGCTACATCTCAACAAGATCTGCCTCCAGGCTCACCTATGAATGTCAGCAAAAGTCTAGATCCAATACAAAGTAAAAATGGAGTTTATTCAATTCAAATATTAGATTTTAAAAATGGTGACTCCGTTAGTGCCAGCGTTATTGATCCCGATGGAATTTCTATCACTTCAAAATCAGTAACAAAAAGTCCATTTCAGGAAAATTTCACAATTTCTTCAACAGGTACTTATGAGTTAAAAATACAAAATCCTTCTCAAGTCGACTTGCAAGTAGTTGGGATTATTGGATACTATCCGCAAGGTCCTACCTTGCTTGATTTTGCCAACATTATCATTTTGATAGTTGGGTTGAGCACTCTTGCCATAGGCATGATGTACTTTATCAGAAGTCGTGGCAAGTTTCGAACTAGTTAAGGAATTGGTCCAGTTCCGTTAATCCGGCCACAACGCCACCAAAGGTTTCATCGGATTCCATGATTTTGTTTAGTTTATCCTTGTCCACGCCAAAGACTGTACCTTTTCCATTTTGTTTTACAGTAACGAATCCATGTTCAATAGCATAGGAGAGACGATTTTTTATTTCCTCTTCAAGTATTTGCAGTTTTTCCGTTATATGGGCAGAATCCTTTTCGCCATTCTCTAGCTCGGCCATAATTATGGAGACATTAGGATCTATGAGAAGGTCAAGCATTTTTTGTTTGTCAAAATTTTCTTCCATATTTACCAACCATGTTTTGAGCTAAGTATCTTTTTCTTGTTTGAGATAAAATCGCTTATTAGTATTTTATCTATCTTCTCAGGGTTTATGTAATAAGCCCTTCCCTTTAGTTGTTTTTCCAAGTTCTCCACATAGCTTAGGAGCTCTTCTTC
>JAWOLM010000072.1:0-7069 GCA_033853455.1 Nitrosotalea sp.
AGACCACAACAAGCTAACAGACCACAACAAGCTAACAGACCACAACAAGCTAACAGACCACAACAAGCTAACAGACCACAACAAGCTAACAGACCACAACAAGCTATATCAAAAACTGCTCAAAAGACAACAAATGTCAGCGCGGCAAAAACAAAAAAATCTAAAAAACCACGTCAAGTAAAAACTCCTCAAAAAACAGAAGAGAAAAAACCCACCCCTGCAGAGTCAAAATAAAATTTTTGACTTAGATTACACCTTTTATTATAGATGTCATAAAATCAATTGTTGACAAAGAAGAGACAGATCCTCATTATTGGAAACAACGAAAACGGGTTCACTTCTGATCTTGAAAAAATTTCTTATGAGACTGGAATGGAGGTAGCAAAATCTGGATCTATTTTAATAACTGGAGGGCTAGGCGGAGTGATGAAAGCAGCATCTCGTGGTGCAAAAGATGCAAATGGACTTGTAGTAGGAATAATTCCTCAAAACGATCCCACTTTTGCAAATGAATACTGTGATATTGTAATCCCAAGCGGAATTGGCCTTGCAAGAGATTTTCTCACTGCTCTTTCAGGTGATGGTGTCATAATCATTGGAGGGGGATCTGGTACATTAGCTGAAGCTTGTGCGGCTTATATGCATAAAAAACCAATTGTCGCAATAAAAAACACTGGTGGGATCGCAGATAGATTCGCGGATCAATATCTTGATCATAGGGAGCAAGTAAAAATAATTGGAGTCAATTCTCCTAAAGAAGCCGTGATGATAATTCTAGATAAAATTAATTCTCAATAGACAAAAGATATGGATCCGGTTCGTAAAATTTCCCATACTCTTTAGACATCATTTGTAATTCATTGACAACTTTTTTTATTCCAAACTCTTTTGCAGTTTCAAATATTGGTTTTTTCAACCCCATTCCTAGATTCAGAGCTTTTTCTATTTCTGGAATGTCACTTACTTGATTTGTAACAAGCCAAGATGCATTATTCAGCATTGTTCCAAGTAGTTGAGTGGGATTAAATTTCTTAGCAAGTTCTTCAGTCAAATTCACACGCTCATATTTTTCCCCTCCATAATCATAGAACCCGTTTCCTGTCTTCTGACCTAGTTTTTTCTGATCAAATAATTTCTGGATTACTGGATGTGGGTTGATTACTCTTTTATCTCTAGAATGCATCTCAATTGTTGCTTTATGGATGACATCTAAACCTGTAAAGTCTGCAAGCTCAAATATTCCCATTGGGAAATGCAGTATGAATTTAACTGCAGAATCTATCTCGGTCATGGATGCTTTTGTTCTGTCCATGGCCCAAGCAGCTTCGTGCACAAGCGGTATGAATATCCTATTTACGATAAACCCAGCCACATCTTTCCTACAAAGAACTGGTTCTTTTGATACTGATCTGACAAAATCCATTGTCAAATTAACAAGATCTTTCGGTGTTTGCTGTCCGGGTATCACTTCAACTAACTTCATTAATTGCGGAGGGTTGAAGAAGTGAATTCCTATGAATTTATCCGGTCTTTTCGTAACGTTTGCGATTTCTGTGATGGGCAGCGTACTTGTATTTGAGGCATAAATTGTATTTTCATTAGAAACAGCATCCACCTCTGCGTATACTTTTTTCTTTAAATCCATTATCTCTGGAACTGCCTCAATCATTAAATCGCAGTTTTTTAGTGATTCTCTTAGATCTACCTTCGGAGTTATTCTTGAAAAGATGCTTTTTGCTTCGTTCTCTGAAATTTTTTGTTTTGAAACAAGTTTGTCAAGACTCCACTTTATTTTTTCCATGGCTTTATCCAAAAATTGTTGTTCTATATCGCGAAGTATTACGTTATATCCGGCCATGGCAGACACTTGGGCAATACCATGCCCCATTATCCCAGAACCTAAAATAGTAATGTTTTTTATTGTCATGTTGAAATTTTGTCAATACTACCCTTTGTAAGTTATTCGGTTATGTCACAATTTGTCTATAATAGGTTTCAAATGCGGTGGCAATTCAGGCAGTTCTCCAATATGACTTACATTGTTTTGAAGAATGTCTGGACCTATCCTTCTTACCTGTTGCGTAGCAATAAGTGTTGCAATACATCTGTCAATGTCTTTTTGTTCTAGTATAGTTTTGAGTTTTTCCATCAAAGCATTTTCATCTTCGTATTTGCTTATGGCATGCTGCAACAGTATCAGTTTATCATTAGTAGAGAGATTCTCCATGTCAAACTCAAATTAATACTTGATAAAAAATGTTATTAAAAATTAACACAATAAATTTTGGTCTCGTTACCCATATTCTTAAAACCCAGTAATGATCAACGATATTAGATTTTGGACATTGAAAAATTCACAGATGATGTATATACAGTAGCTGAGAAACTAACACAAAACAAACCTCCTGAAATGAAATCTAGGATAAATTTTGTCCGTGAAAGACTAATCGAATTATATCAAAAAAATCTTGTTAAGATTAACCATTCTGTTCTTGAAATTATTTGTGCCTCCAACCTCATCGCACAAGGTTATTCGGTAGATATCGAAAAGCATCTTTCCGATATTCTTGTTTGTGATGTGTTTGCAACAAAAGGTGATGGTACTTTTATAATGGAAATTGAAACAGGGTTTACTCCCCCTGATCATGCGCTTGATACAATCGATTATTATACTGCAAGAATAGCAAGCAAAATTGCAAGATATAGCCAATTTTGCTCAAAATTCGCTCTTGCTACTCCAGTTGTCGGAATTCTTCCAATACCTAAAATATTTCTCAAACCTCCAAGCAAACGAACGAAAGACGAGATTCAGAAGATAAAAGAACTTTGTGATAGATTTTATAAAAATCCGCCAATAGAGCCAAATGATATTCTAAATGCAAGGTTACATTCAGTTTATCTAATTAACATTGACAAATGTTTTGCAAAACAGCTTGATCCGTATAGTTACTTGGAATTAATCGAAAAGCTACAAGAATCAAGTGAGTTAGACCTTTAGATCATTGTCTAACACTCTCATTGTTGCTTGCTTCCTATAATCAAAGATCTTAGAGAGAGCATCCATGACATAATTCTCAAAGATTATTCCAAAGATTCCATATGGGAGCTGAAACTCAATTTCGTCTGTTATTTCGGTTTTGCTATTATCTATTTTATTGAATTTGTGTAAATGTTTCCATATCTTGAATCTGCCTTCTAACATTTCATCCACATATTCATATGGTCTTAGATATGTTATTTTTGAATGCCATTCTGAATTAGTAATCAGTCTAGCTCTCAGCCACACTTCTGCTCCTTCCTCAAACACATTGTGTGTTGTTTTTAGAACCTCTATTTTCATTCTATCTGGAGTGATTATTTTTAAATGGTTTATGTTAGTATGAAATTTCCAAGCTTTTTCAATATTGGAATTGATAATAAACGAATGTCTGAATTTTCTCATGCGGTATTACGAAAAACTTTATCCTTTGTTTATGTTTGCATTTCTTCTCTCATTTTGACATTTTGTCATTTCTTGTGTCGTGTGGGATTTGATTGGTCTACCACACATTGCACATGTTGGGGTAAGCTCAATTGGTTTACGCTCAAATTTCAACAATATTGATAGAAGACAGGAAAATATAATCTAGGGAGTAGTTTGTGTACGCTGTTGAAGAGCATCTTCGAGTTGAATTATTGAACGTAGGATCAAGCCTGATATCCCAAGATGTGATGTTAAAAAGGCAGCAGTTTCATCTAGAGCATGTTCGCCTCGGTATCCTTCATCATATGTCATTTCAATTGAGCCTTTATCTGTTTCAACGTATACCGTTATCAAAGAATAAGGACCAAGTTTTTGGTCTTTGGCCTGAAGATATAGATTAAGATGTATTTTTTTAATTTTATAACCTCGCTCTACAAAATCCCCCGATGACATCAAGATTATTGTTTTGTTAGGACCATTTTCAAGTCGCTTTGGGTCAATTACATCAATTATCTTCAATATGTATAAATCGCATATCTTTCTAAATAACGTTTTTAAAATAAATTAGAAATTAATTTGAATGGAATCTATTCGTCATCCACAGTTCCACCTTGGCCATATATTACTGGCATCGTCACCGTGCCTGTTATGTGTTCAACATTTCTGACCTTTGATATGGCCAAATCTACTTTGGATGGTTCTTTAGCTACGATCTTCACAAAAACATCGTATTTTCCCATGACTCCATTTACTTCAGTTACATTTGGGAGATTTTTTATTTTAGCAATTACTGCTTTCTCGTTTCCAGGTATACAAGTAGCCAGAATATATGCAATCATAATGGTTCAACACTTTATGCTGTTAAATAACCTATCTTAATTTTTGTAGACCTTTTGAAAAAATTATTACAGTCATGATACCCAAGACCAAGATATAGGTTGCAGCTCCAAACTCTGGTATGACGATCGTTCCAATAAAGGTGATCTCCTTAGTTCCTGTCTGAATTGGACATTCTAGGTTTCTTTCCTCATCCGATTCGGTTTGTGTACAGTTAACAACATTCCCATTTTCTTTTACTGTTAATTGTTCTCCAGTAGTATCTATCACATGCTTTGGTATGGTGTATTTCTCTGCAATGGGACCGTTTTGTATTTTAGTTGTGTCCATTTGGATAGTTATTGAATTGTTACTAGTTGATACCTCAACATTTCCGTATTTTATAAGAGAGGTATAGTTACCACCGGCTCTAATTTCGCTATCAAACACATGAATTATCTGTGTTTGTCCTGTGATTACCTGAAATTGTATCTGTGCAGTATTGTTTCCTTGTTTTATGTTGACAGTGTAATTCCCTCCACGCGCATCATCACTTAGTACAAATTCGTGAACAAACGAATTATTCAACAAGGTGACTTGGCCAACTTCATAGACATTACCTATTGGATCTCTTACAATTATCGTTACAGGATTCTGAACTGTCACTTGTTGTAGAGTTCCTGTTATTATGACTCTATCTCCTGGCTCGTAAAATGGTTTACTCGTGCTTGTAGAAAATCCAAACGAGTTTTGTCCATATGCCAAACTTGCGAAAATGGGTATTGAAAAAAGAATAAAAGCCACAATTAGCAAGCGCATTTGTAATTTTCCTAGAATATAGTATTTAACTGTAGATTTGCATCTTGTATTTTATAGAAATTTGTTGAGTGAAGCGAGTTTGTCCTCTAAAGAATGATCCTTGTCTCGCCTTTCATCGATTTTTAGAATTGTCTCTATTCTTTCAATCCTAGTGCAATATACTTGCCCAAACTCATAGTTGGCGTACCTATTGGAAGGATACTAATTTCTGCATGAATTTTTGTCATGGCTTACAATATTGTTTAATATTTAAAATAATTTCTAGTGCAATTATAGAAATGAATCAAGATTGGATTTCTTAGGAATATCATGTTTTTCAAGAATCTGTGACATCTTTTCTCCCATTTTCTTTGCGGCACTGACTTTTCTTTTACCAATCCAATAGTAAGTTTCATCGGTAGTATCCTTTGCAATAAGAACAATTAATTTTCCATAATCTTTTCTTCCAGTACGACCTTTTCTTTGAATATATCTGATTGAGCTCGGAACGTTATCAAAAAAGATAACCGTATTTACTTCAGATATATCCAAACCCTCTTCGCCAACTCTTGTAGCTATCAATACATTGTACTGTCCATCCCTAAATTTTTGTACTGTTTCTACTTGTTTTTTCTGTTTTAACCCTGTCTCACCAGCTTTCCCTATTAAAAATCCCGCAGGAATATTCATTTCTGTTAGTTTTTTGTGTATTACTTCAACCGAATCTCTATAGCTTGTAAATATCAATGCTTTACCTGAAAGCTCATCTAGTATTTCTTTTAATTTTGTAATTTTTGAATGCTCTATTCCGTTTTGTTGAGCTTCTTTGGCTAGTCTCACAGCCTTTTCGAAATTAACGTCATTTTCAAACAGTTCTCTTATTCCGACTCCTTTTTTCTCTCTCGTTCTTTCACAGAATTTTAAAAATGATGTTACACCATGCGATTCTAATACGTTTAAAGAATGAATTAGGCGAATTGCTGTAAAAAGAGGCTTTGCCGCTCTTTTGTTTTGCCGTAAAACAAAATCTCTAACACGTAAAAGCTCGGACAATGATCTGGTATTAGACAATTTGAGTCCTAGTCTTCCAAGTTCGTGATATCGTGAATCGATGGCTAATCTTATGCAAGACTGGATTTGCTTCATTTCAGATGGAAGTTCAACTGTAATCCATTGCGTCTCTGTTTGCTGAACATAGGGTTTCACATCAGGGCTCTCTTCTGTTCTTTGTGCTATGCTTGCTATTTTCAATATTCGAAGTATCTCAGAAGCTTTTTCTTTCTCACTTGGCAAGGTAGCTGTCATGCCCATAATTCGTACGTTATTATTCGAAAATCGTTCTGCAATTCCAGTATAAGCATAATCCCCTACTGTTCTATGAGCTTCATCAAATATTACAAGCACAAATTGCGATTGAGGAACTATGTGTCTATCCAAATCATTTTTGACAATTTCAGGTGTGGCGCAAATTACGCTGTTTGACCATAGTTTTTTTCGTTTGTTTATGTTATCTTCGCCCGTTATGAGGGAAATATCATCAATGAGCAAGGTTGATTTTAAAAACTCGTAATGTTGATGAGCTAATACTCTTGTAGGGGCCAGAAATAATACGCCTCCTGTTCTTCTAGAGAGGAAATCTGCTATTACCTGAAGTGCTACCGTGGTTTTACCAAGACCTGTTGGAAGGACAACTAGGCAATTGTCTGATATTGCCTGTTTTGCCAAATTGACTTGATATTCTCTACGCTCAATAGCCAATTTTTTTACAAGTGGGTGATCTATGAATGTACTATCCAAATATTCTGATTTTGTCTCAGGCGGGTAAAAATGTTATTTCTAGCTGATTGCTATTCTGTGCTCACATCATAGCACACATCGACTTTGTAGATCTTATATTGGAGAGCAAGTTACACCCATTATGAAAAAGGAATTTGAACGTCCTACATGGGACGAATATTTTATGCTACAAGCAGAACTTGCAAAATTAAGATC